>NZ_DAORSQ010000163.1:0-3884 GCF_035443605.1 Actinotalea sp.
CCTGGCCAAGAACACGGCCATCCGGTATCGCGGCCCGGCTGCGGCCGCGCACGGGCAGCCGGACGGGATCACCATCAACGTCATCGACACCCCCGGTCACGCGGACTTCGGCGGCGAGGTCGAGCGCGGCCTGTCCATGGTCGACGGCGTCGTGCTCCTCGTGGACGCGAGCGAGGGCCCGCTGCCGCAGACCCGCTTCGTGCTCCGCAAGGCGCTCGAGGCCAAGCTCCCGGTGATCTTGCTGGTCAACAAGGTCGACCGGCCGGACTCGCGCATCGACGAGGTCGTGCACGAGGCGACCGACCTGCTGCTGGGACTGGCGAGCGACCTGCACGACGACGTCCCGGACCTCGACCTCGACGCGATCCTCGACGTCCCGGTGGTCTACGCGGCGGCCAAGGCCGGCCGCGCGTCGCTCACCCAGCCCGCAGACGGCGGCATGCCGGACAGCCCGGACCTCGAGCCCCTCTTCGCGACGATCCTCGAGAAGATCCCGGCGCCCACCTACGACGAGGACGCCCCGCTCCAGGCGCACGTCACCAACCTCGACGCGTCGCCCTTCCTCGGGCGCCTCGCGCTGCTGCGCGTGTTCAACGGCACCATCCGCAAGGGCCAGCAGGTCGCCTGGGCGCGCCACGACGGCACCATCCAGACGGTCAAGGTCACCGAGCTCCTCGAGACCAAGGCCCTGAGCCGCGTCCCCACCGAGTCTGCGGGTCCCGGCGACATCGTGGCCGTCGCGGGCATCGCCGACATCACCATCGGCGAGACCCTCACCGACATCGACGACCCGCGCCCCCTGCCCCTCATCACGGTGGACGACCCGGCCATCTCCATGACCATCGGGATCAACACGTCCCCGCTGGCCGGCAAGGGCGGCAAGAACCACAAGGTCACGGCGCGCCAGGTCAAGGACCGCCTCGACAGCGAGCTGGTCGGCAACGTCTCGCTGCGCGTGCTGCCCACCGAGCGCCCCGACGCCTGGGAGGTGCAGGGCCGTGGCGAGCTGGCCCTGGCGATCCTCGTCGAGCAGATGCGCCGCGAGGGCTTCGAGCTCACCGTCGGCAAGCCCCAGGTGGTCACCCGGACCGTGGACGGCAAGGTCCACGAGCCGATGGAGCACATGACCATCGACGTCCCCGAGGAGTATCTCGGCGCCGTCACGCAGCTCCTGGCCCAGCGCAAGGGCCGCATGGAGACCATGTCGAACCACGGCACGGGCTGGGTCCGGATGGAGTTCGTCGTCCCGGCGCGCGGCCTCATCGGGTTCCGCACGCAGTTCCTCACCGACACGCGCGGCACGGGCATCGCCTCGTCCATCGCGCACGGCTACGAGGCGTGGGCCGGCCCCATCGAGACCCGCGTCAACGGCTCGCTCGTCGCGGACCGCGCGGGCAAGGTCACGCCGTTCGCCATGATCAACCTGCAGGAGCGCGGCGCGTTCTTCGTCGAGCCGACCGCCGAGGTCTACGAGGGCCAGATCGTAGGTGAGAACTCCCGCAACGAGGACATGGACGTCAACATCACCAAGGAGAAGAAGCTCACCAACATGCGGCAGTCGACCTCGGACAACTTCGAGAACCTCGTGCCGCCGCGCCGGCTGACGCTCGAGGAGTCCCTGGAGTTCGCCCGCGAGGACGAGTGCGTCGAGGTGACCCCGGAGATCGTGCGCATCCGCAAGGTGGTGCTCGACCAGACCGACCGCGCCAGGGCGACCGCGCGGGCCAAGCGCTCCTGATCGGGCGCACGGCATGACCCCCCGCGCGGACGACGACGGCGCCGTCGTCGTCCCGCGGTCGGGTGGCGGCCTGCTCGCGGTGCACGCGCACCCGGACGACGAGACCCTGGCGACCGGGGCGCTCCTGGCCACCTGGGCGGCCGCCGGACTGCCGGTGACGGTGGTGACCTGCACCCGCGGCGAGCAGGGCGAGGTGATCGGCGAGCACCTGGCCCACCTCGCCGGGGACGGCCCGGCCCTGGCCGCGCACCGCACGGGCGAGCTGGCGCAGGCCCTCGCGGCGCTGGGCGCGAGCGGTCCGCTGTTCCTCGACGAGGTCCCGGACCCCGCTGGCCGACCGGGGGAGCCCGCCGTGCGCTACGCGGACTCCGGGATGGCCTGGCTCGCAGCCGGTCGCGCCGGGGCGGCGGACGACCTGCCACCGGGCGCCTTCGTCGCCGTCCCGGTCGACGTCGCCGCCGCTCGGCTCGCCGGGCTGCTCCGCGAGCGTCGACCGGACGTCGTCGTCGGCTACGAGCCCGGTGGCGGCTACGGGCACCCCGACCACGTGCACGCCCACCGCGTGCTGATGCGGGCCGTCGAGCTGGCCGCGGCGCCGGACGGGGATGCGGCGCCATGGACCGTGCCGGTGGTGCTGTGGTCGGTGCTCGACGCCGACGCGCTGCGGGCCGGGTACGCCACGGCCCGTCGCGTGCTCGCGGCGGGCGGCGCGGCGGGCGCGGACGGCGTGGGCCTCGGCGCACCCGATCCGGCCGGGCCGCTGCCGTCGGCCGCGGTCGCGGGCTCGCGGATCGGGGTGCGGGTCCCGCTGAAACCCGTGCTCCACGCCGTGCGCGCCGCGCTCGGTGCCCACGCCTCGCAGGTCCAGGCGGTGCGCGCAGGGACCGACGAGGTGCCGCTGCTCCTCGCGCTGAGCAACCGGGTGCTGCTGCCCGTGCTCGCCGAGGAGACGTACGAGGTGGTCCGGACCTCGCCCGTGCGGTGGCCGGCCGCCGTACGCGTAGCCTGACCGCCGTGGAGATCCTCTCGGGGCGCGTCGTCGCCCGCTGGCTGGGTGCGGCCCTGCTCGGCGCCGTCATCGGCGTGGTCGGCACCGGTGTGCACCGCTCCACCCCGCCGTGGGGCCTCCTGCTCGCGCTCGGCACGGTGCTCGCGGGCGGCGTGCTCGCGCGGGCCTGGACCGGGTGGTCCGGGATGTTCGCGCTGGCGATGGGTGTCGCGACCGCGGTGGCCGTGCTCGGGCAGAGCGGGCCCGGGGGTGACGTGCTCATCGCCGCCGAGCCGATCGGCTACGTCTGGTACGGCGGGGCGCTCGTCGTGGCGCTGGCCGGGGCGCTGCCGGCGCGATGGTTCAGCACGCGGCCGGTCGGTCGCTCCGCCGCAGACACCGGCACGTAGAATCGCGCGGGCGGACGATCGGTCCGCAGCGGGCGCAGGGGAGTGCACAGGGCATGACGGGACGCCAGGAGGACGGCTCCGCGGAGCCGCGACCGGACGAGCCGACCGAGGGCTCCGAGGCCGAGGACTCCCCGGCCGAGGCCGGGCGGGTCGAGGCGGAGCCGGGCGTCGAGGTCGAGCCGGCCCCCCAGCTGGAGGGTGGGGCGGACGCCGACGCGGAGGTCGAGCCCGACGCCGAGCTCGTGGCGGAGCCGGCGGAAGCGCCGCAGGACGGGTCCGACGCCGGGCATGAGACCGGCGCCGACGTGGAGCCCGAGGCTGCGGTGGACGCCGAGACGGAGTCCGAGGACCAGCCGGAGACCGCGATCGGGGACGCGTCGGAGCCTGAGGACGAGGTCCACGTCGAGCCGGAGGACGAGCCCGAGCCCGAGACGGAGGACGAGCTCGACGGCGACGTCGAGCCCGAGCCCGAGTCCGCGCCCGACGGCGACGTCGAGCCCGAGACCGCGGCCGACGGCGACGTCGAGCCCGAGCCCGAGTCCGCGCCCGACGGCGATATCGAGCCCGAGCCGGAGGTCGGACCAGAGGACGGGCCGGCGTCGGAGGCCGGGGAGGGCGCCGCGCCCGTGGCGGATCTGGCGGACGAGCCTGAGAGCGAGCCGGACACCGAGCCCGTTGCCGATGTGGCGCCCGAGCCAGCGCCCCAGTCCGAGCCCGAGCCCGAGCCCGCGCCCCAGTCCGAGCCCGA
>NZ_DAORSQ010000164.1:0-3837 GCF_035443605.1 Actinotalea sp.
ACGGTCGACGTCCTCGATCCGACGCCGCCCTACGAGCAGCTGCGCCGGCAGCTCGCCGACCTCATCGGCTCAGGAGTCCTCTCGCCGGGCGACCGCCTGCCGCCCGTACGCCAGCTTGCCGTCGACCTCGGGTTGGCGGCCGGCACCGTCGCTCGCACCTACCGCGAGCTCGAGCAGGCCGGCTACGTGCGGTCGCGCCGTGGAGGCGGCACCCGGGTCGCACCGACCCCGCCGGCGACCGCGACCCCTGAGCGGGCGCTCGAGGAAGCGGCTGCGGCCTACCTCGCGCGCGCACGAATGCTCGGCGCTTCCGCTGAGGCAGCCACGGATGCCGTGCGTCGGGCAGCACTCGGCTGACCGGCCGCGGCGCCCCAGTCAGGGCGCCCAGCCCGATTACCAGTGCGCCCGCCATCAGGACTAGCGTTTCGAGGGTGACGATGTCACTCGCGCAGGCCCCGATCGGGGCTCAGTTGCGCGTGCTGTCCACCGACGCCCCGCCCGCCCTCACGCGGCGCCTGGCCGAGCTCGGCATCCGCCCCGGCAGCCACGTCCGGTGCGTGCAACGGTGCGCCGGTGGCGGCCGGGTCATCGACGTGGCGGGCTCGCGGATCGCCCTCGGCCGTGACGTGCTCGCCTCGATCCTGCTCGCGCCGGTGCCGCGGTGAGCACGAGCCCGCCCGCACCCCGCTCGGTCGCGGCGCCGTCGTGCCACGAGGACGCCGCCGCCGAGCAGGCTCCCGCCGGTGCCCCGGTCGTCGTGCTCTGTGGGGCCCCTAACGTCGGCAAGTCGACGCTGTTCAATGCCCTGACCGGGGCCCGCCGCACCGTCGGCAACTGGCCCGGCACCACAGTGGAGGTCGGCCGGGGCGCGTGCCCCCTCGGGGCCCGGGGCGCCGTTGCGGACGTCGTCGACCTTCCCGGCTCCTACTCCCTCGACCCGATGAGCCCCGACGAGGCGCTGACCCGAGAGGTCGTGCTCGCCCCACCCCCGGGCCGCCCCGATGTCGTCGTCGTCGTGGCCAGCGCGGCCCACCTCGCCCGCAGCCTCTACCTCGTCGCCCAGGTGCGCGAGACCACGCTGCCCGTCGTCGTTGCCGTGACGATGGGCGATGTCGCAGCCCGCCGCGGCATCGAGGTGGATGCCGTGGCGCTCGCCGCCGCGGTCGGCTGCCCCGTCGTCGCGATCGACCCTCGTCGTCGGTCCGGTGTCGATGGGCTCGTGGAGACTGTGTCACGCCAACTCGGGACGGCGGATGCCGTGCCGCGCCTCGCTTCGACGGCCGACCCCGCCGCCGGCCAAGACCACGACCCCGCCGCCGGGCCTGTCGCTGCACCCGCCACCGATGGGCTCGACGACCTGGCCGCCGCCGACGAACGGTTCGCGTGGATCGACACGGTCGTCACGGCATCCGTGCGCGCCGTGGGTCGTGAACGGCGGACCTGGTCCGACCGCATCGACCGGTTCGCCACCGCGCCGGTGATCGGCCCGCTGCTCTTCCTCGCGGTCATGTGGCTGGTCTTCCAGGCCACGACGACGCTCGCGGCTCCGCTGCAGGACGCCCTCGACGCGTTCGTCTCCGGGCCGGTCTCGACCGCCGGAGGCCGGCTCGTCGACGCAGTCGGGTTGGGGGACAGCCCGATTCGCGGGCTCGTCGTCGACGGCATCATCGCCGGGGTCGGCATGTTGCTGACCTTCGTGCCGCTCATGGCGCTGATGTTCCTGCTGCTCGCGCTGCTCGAGGACTCTGGCTACCTCGCCCGCGCGGCCGTCGTCACCGACCGCCTCATGGGCCGCCTGGGCCTGCCCGGCCGGGCGTTCCTGCCGCTGGTCGTCGGCTTCGGCTGCAACGTGCCGGCGATCTCAGCGACCCGCATCCTGCCCAACGCGCGCCATCGGGTGCTCACCGCGCTGCTCGTGCCGTTCACGTCGTGCACGGCGCGGCTGACGGTCTACGTGCTGCTCGCGACGACGTTCTTCCCGCAGCAGGCGGGCACCGTCGTGTTCGCGATGTACCTCGTGTCAATCCTGCTCGTGGTCCTCGTCGGGTTGGCCCTGCGCGCGACCCTGTGGCGCACCGTCGGCAGCGACCCCCTCGTCATCGACCTGCCGCCCTATCAGCGGCCGACGGCGCGGCTCAGTCTCGCCGCGACGTGGCTGAGGCTCGAAGGGTTCCTGCGCACGGCATCCGGCATCATCGTCGCCACGGTCGTCGTGGTCTGGCTGCTGCAGTCCATCCCCGTCGGCTCCGGCTCGGGCGCGTTCGGTGAGGTCGCCGTGGCCGACAGCCTGTACGCCGAGCTCTCCCGAGCCGTCGCGCCGCTGCTCGCGCCTGCGGGCTTCGGTGCGTGGGAGGCGGTGTCTGCCCTGCTCGTGGGGTTCGTCGCCAAGGAGGCGGTCATCTCGTCGTGGGCGCAGACCTTCGCCCTGGCCGAGCCGGCCTCCTCGCGCGAGCCGGGTGCGCTCGGTGCCCAGCTGCAGCAGACCTTCGACGTCGCGAGCGGCGGTCACACGGGGGTGGCGGTCATGGCCTTCATGGTCTTCCTGCTCGCCTACACCCCCTGCGTCGCGACCCTGGCCGCGCAGCGCCGGGAGCTCGGGATGCGCTGGACGGCGTTCGGTGTCGTCCTCCAGCTCGGTGTCGCGTGGGTGTTGGCCGTCGCGGTCTTCCAGGTGGGCCGGGTGTTCTGGTGAGGGGACGCCGGGATGTCGAGGTCGGGCCGGATGCCGTGGTGCCGGATGCCGGGAGCGCTCGCCGCCCGCTGTCGGCCGTGCTCGCCGCCTTCGAAGGCGGGTGTGGCTCGTTCGCGGAGGTCGCGACGCGGTGCGACCTACCGCTGGACACCGTGCGCGCGTGCGTGGACCACCTCGTGCGGATGGGCCGGCTCGAGGCTCGTGAGCTGGCGGTGGGCTGCCCCTCGGGTGGCTGCGGGTCGTGTGCGTCAGCTGCAGGGGACGCGAGCGGCGCGGGTGCCGCTGCCGGATGTGGGGCCAGCGGCCCGTCGGCGCACCAGTCCGGGCCGGTGCTCGTGTCCATCTCGGTGCCCCGACGCTGAGTCGAGCCATCAGCGCTGCAGAGGGCGCGGCATCCTGCGCTGTCTGCAGCGCGCTGTGTTCGGCGCCAGCCTCTGGGGATCCCGCGTTCGGGTAGCTCAGCCGTGGACGGCCCCGACCGCTCCGACCAGCGCGGCCGTGAGGGTGGCGAGGTCGTCGTCGGTGCTCACGTAGGGCGGCATCGTGTAGACGAGGTCGCGGAACGGCCGCACCCACACGCCACGCTCGAGGGCGGCGGCCGTCACCTCGGCGCCGCGAACGGGCTCGCGCAGCTGCACGACTCCGACGGCCCCCAGCACGCGCACGTCCGCGACGCTCGTCAGGGATGCCGCCCGCTCCAGTCCCGCGCTCAGGCCACGTTCGATGCGGGTCACCTCCCCGGCCGGGTCGCGGGCTGCGAGCAGGTCGAGGTTCGCGGAGGCGATGGCGCAGGCCAGCGGGTTGCCCATGAAGGTCGGGCCGTGCATGAGCCCACCGGCCTCACCGGCGCTGACGCCCCGGGCGACGGCGGAGGTGCACAGCACCGCGGCGAGAGACAGGTAGCCGCCGGTCAGTGCCTTGCCGACGCAGAGGATGTCCGGTGCAGACGTGACCACCTGGTCAGATCCGCGCCGGTGGGACCCCGCCCCCGCCCACAGCGGCCCGGTCCGGTGGAACCCTGTGGCGATCTCGTCGTGGATGACCAGCGCCCCGTGCTCACGCGCCAGGTCGTGCAGCACCGCGACGGCATGCGGGCTGTAGACGTGCATCCCGCCCGCCCCTTGGAGCACGGGTTCGACGATCAC
>NZ_DAORSQ010000165.1:0-3779 GCF_035443605.1 Actinotalea sp.
GACGGTGATGGTGTCGTGGCTGACCGTCGTGTCGTTGCGCCCGACGATGACGAACGTCGGCTGCTCGACGGTCTGCGTCGTGTACTCGAGCTCGACGGTGTTGCCGGCGAACTCGGAGACGTTGCGGTAGACGGTGCCGGGGCCGCCGTCACCCGCGACAAGCTCGCAGGACTTGGTGCCCGAGTCCCACTGCTCGGCGTTGCGGAAGTCGGCCAGGTAGGCGAACACCGTGTCCGGGTCCGTCGTCGTCGTCACGGTGCGTTCGATGGTCGTGGTCACTGGGCGCTCCTCCGCGCGAGTCGGATCTGCGCGACGTCCAGGTAGTGCGTCGCGAACCCCGCCTCACAGTAGGCGAGGTAGAACTCCCACATCCGCCGGAAGGTCTCGTCGAACCCCTGGGTCTGGATGGTGGGCCACTCCTGCAGGAACGTGTGCCGCCAGCGACGCAGCGTCTCGGCGTAGTCGCCCCCGAAGGCCTGCACGCGCTCGACCCGCAGGTCGGTCGCGTCGCGGGTCACCTCGCGGATGGCCTGCAACGACGGGATCAGGCCACCGGGGAAGATGTACTTCTGGATCCACCCGAAGGAACCCTTGGTGGCGAGGAGCCGGTGGTGCTCCATGAGGATGGCCTGGATGGCGACGGCGCCGCCGGGGGCGAGCAGGGCGTCGATCTGGCGGAAGTAGGTCTGCCAGTACTCCTCGCCCACGGCCTCGATCATCTCGACGCTCACGATGGCGTCGAACTGGCCGGTGACCTCGCGGTAGTCCTGCAGCCGCACCTCTACGAGGTGGGCGACGCCGGCATCCGCGATCCGCTCCAGCGCCAGCGAGCGCTGCTCGGCCGACAACGTCACCGACGTGACCGTTGCCCCCCGCAGGGCGGCCCGGATCGCGAGCTCGCCCCACCCGGTGCCGATCTCGAGCACGCGGCTGCCCTCGCGCACCCCGGCGGCGTCGAGGATGCCGTCGACCTTGCGCAGCTGCGCTTCGTGGAGATCCTGCTCGGCCAGCGGACGGCTGGGGTCGAACAGGGCCGAGCTGTAGGACATCGAGGGGTCGAGGAAGGCCGCGAACAGGTCGTTGCTGAGGTCGTAGTGGGCGCTGATGTTGCTGCGCGAGCCCTCGAGCGTGTTGCGCTGGTGGCGTGGGATGGCCCGGTCGACGACGCCGCGCATCGACAGCAGGGGCTTGGGGACGAGCGCCCCCATGCGCGCGGCGAACGGCATCAGCGCGTGCGCGAGGTCGGTGCCGGGGGCGGCCCGCCAGTCACCGGCCATGTAGGCCTCGCCGAGGCCGATCTTCGGGTGCGCCTCGAGCCGGCGGTACAAGGCCGCGGGGCGGACGACCTCGAGCACGGGTGCGGTCGCGTCGCCGCCACCCACCTCGGTGCCGTCGGGGTAGCGCAGCCGCACCGGCATCCCTGCGACGGTGGCGTGCACGACGCGCTTGGCGATCGCGCCGCGCGTCAGCACCCTCGACAGGTTGAGACCGCTCGGCAGGCTCGGTGCGGCTGAACCGAACTGCAGGTGGGGGGCTTCGGTGGTCATCGGACACTCTCCAGGGATGCTTCGGATCGGGGTCGCACGCGCAGTCGCCGGGCCCAGAGCCAGATGCCGTGCACCCGGATGAGGCCGCTGACCCGCTGGGTCATGAGGGGGTGGCGGGCCACGGTGCGCGCGACGACGGGTGCGGATGCCGGTCGCGGGGTTCCGCTGACCGTCGCGGTGACGAGGGGGTCACCGTCCACGAGCAGGCGGATCGAGACCCCGACGCGGCGCGGCGAGAGGTGGAACCGGATGGCGTAGTCGCCCTCGACGTCGTTGAACGGCGAGACGTGGAACTCCTTGGCCGTCGTGGCCCGTCCCGACGCGTCGGGGGTGAAGACGTAGGCGTGCCGACCGCCGTAGGTGTTGTGGACCTCGACGAGCACGGCGACGAGGTGCCCGTCGGCGTCGAAGCACCAGAACGCGGTCATGGGGTCGAAGGTGTGGCCGAGCACGCGGGCGTGGGCGAGCATGACGATCCGGGTCACCGAGTCGGCGCGGGCGCCCACGCCGTCGTCGCGCTCGAGGACGCGCCGGACGTTGGCCTTCAGGGCGCCGATCCCGGGGTTGTTGCCGGCCAGGTGGTCCTCGCCGCGGAACTGGGCGAACGGCCGCAGCCAGCGCGGCAGCCGGGGCAGGTCGTCGAGGTCGACGAGCCACTGGTAGTGCCGGTGGGTGAAGGAGTGGGTCAGCGGCCGGTGGCGGGTGTGGTGCACCGACCCGACGACCAGGGCCGGCAGCGGGGGCAGGTCGGCGAGGGTGCTCACCACTGCACCCCGAAGGCGGCGGCCGCCTCCACACCCGAGCGGCAGCCGTCCTCGTGGAAACCCCAGCCGTGGTAGGCCCCGGCGAAGGTGGTGCGCTCGGTGGTGAGCGAGGGCAGCCGACGCTGGGCGCGCACGGCATCCACGTCGTAGAGGGGGTGTCGGTACTGCATCGTCGCGACGACCTTCGCCGGGTCGATGCGGTCGCTGGCGTTGAGTGTGACGTAGACCGGCTCGTCGCGCGGCAGCCCCTGCAGACGGTTCATCCAGTACGTGACGACGGCGCCCTGAGCGGGGTCGGTGCCGACGAGGTAGTTCCACGAGGAGCGGGCGAGTCGGGCACGCGGCATCAGGGAGCCGTCGCGGTGCAGCACGGTCTCGTTCTGGGAGTAGCGGAACGCGCCGAGCACCTCCTTCTCGGCAGGAGTGGCGTCGGCGAGGATGCCGAGCGCGTCATCGGCGTGCAGCGCCAGGACGACCCGGTCGGCGGTCTCGGTGCGCCCGGACGCGGTGCGCAGCTCGACACCGTCCGGGGTGCGCGAGACGGCGGTGACCGCGTCGCCGGAACGCACGGACGGCAGGCGAGCGGCGATGGCGTCGACATAGGTGCGCGAGCCGCCGACGACGGTCATCCACTGGGGCGAGTCACCGACGGTGAGCATGCCGTGGTGCTCCAGGAAGCGGAACAGGTAGCGGGCGGGGTAGCCGAGCGCCTCCTCCCCGCCACTGGACCACACGCACGCGACGAGCGGCACCGCGTACAGCCGGGTGAACGCCTCGCCGAAGCCGGCGTCGCGGATGAACTCCCCGTAGGTCGTCGTGTCCTCGTCGTCGGTCTGCTCGAGAAAGGTGCGGGCGAGGGTGTGGAAACGCGTGACCGAGCGCAGCATGGCGACGAACTCGCGGTCGAGCAGCTGGCGCGGGCGGGCGAGGAAGCCCTTGACGCCCCGACCGCCGGCGTACTCGGTGCCGCTGGCCTCGTCGCGGATGCTCATCGACATCTCGGTGTCGCGGGCCTGCACCCCGAGCTCGGCGAAGAGGCGGCGCAGCAGGGGGTAGGTGCGGTCGTTGTGCACGATGAACCCGCTGTCGACGCGCAGGTCGCCGGATGCCGTCGGCACCGTGTGGGTGTGCGCGTGACCTCCCAGTCGGGGTTCGGACTCGTAGAGGGTGACGTCGTGCTCACGCGAGAGCAGGTAGGCCGCGGTCAGACCCGAGACTCCAGCCCCGATGACGGCGATGCGGTCTCGGCTCATGTCCATGACGCTAGGTCGCTCCAAACTTGTTTGTCAAATGTTTGACTAACGTTGTGTCGAGTGTTTGTCAAAACTCTGTCGCAGGTCTACGGTGGCGCTCGTGAGGAGTTCGATACCGCCGACGATGCGGATTGGTGAGCTTGCCGCCAAGGTGGGCGTGAGCACCCATGTCCTTCGGGCGTGGGAAAGCCGCTACGGGCTCTTGCGCCCGCAGC
>NZ_DAORSQ010000166.1:0-3733 GCF_035443605.1 Actinotalea sp.
GACGACCCCGACATCCGCATGGCGCAGTCGATGATGGACTACATCTTCCGTCGCCTCGCGCTGGACTACCTGCCGTTCGAGACCCGCTCCTCGCTGGGCATCTACACGACCGACGAGCGCACCCGCCAGCTCGAGACGGGCTCGTACGAGCCGGTCGCGACGGACAGCTACGACGCGATCGGCGAGGCGCCCGTCGTCGTCGCCCCCGCGCCCGTGGCGCTCGTGGCCCCGGCCGCACCGGCGACGCCCACCACGCACGCGGCGCCCGCATCGGTGCACTCGTCCGCCGAGCTCATGGACCTGCTCCAGGGCCGCGAGGCGGACGCGCCGCTCTGCATGAACTGCGGGATCAAGATGCGCCCCGCCGGCTCGTGCCACGTGTGCGAGGGCTGCGGCTCCACCAGCGGCTGCAGCTGAGGTCAGGGGCGGCTCGCCCCGGACCGGCACCGAAGGCCCCGTCGCCGACGCGACGGGGCCTTCGGCGTCCCCGGAGCCGGCGGCAGCGCCGGTGTGGGCCGTCCGGGTGAGCGCCCTGGGCCGCCCGGGTGATCCTTCGGGTGAACCCACGCCTCGGGGCTCACGTCGGCGCGTCGGCGGTCGATGTCCTGGACGAGCACCTCGGCCCGGCTCATCCCCGCGGGCCAGCGTCAGCGAAGGGTCCCATGTCGCACGAGGCAGCGCACCGCGCCCGGCATCGCGCCGCGCACCGCGCCCCGGGCCCGGCCCTCGCGCGCCGCCAGCTGGTCCGCGACCTGTGCGCACCGTCGCTGGCGCTGCTCGCACGTCCGGGGGTCGCGCTCGCCGTCGCATCGGCCTTCCTGGCCGGCGCGGTGCTCCAGGTGAACCTCGACCAGACCGACCGGGACGCCGTCCGGGCCGAGCAGGTCGCGGCGCGCGAGTCCGCGGCGGCCCTGGTCGAGCGGACGGAGCGCGCCGACGCCGCCCGGCTCAACGGCCAGGCCACCGTCTTCGCGGCGCAGCGCCGCACGGAGGCCCTGGTGCTGGCCCAGACCGCGGTGCGCACGGCGGACCAGCTCGCGACCTCCGCGTCGACCGTCGTCGACGCTGCCACCCTGACCCCGCTGCAGGAGGCGGTCGCCGACCTCGCGGCCCTCGTCGAGGCGACCCCGGACACCGCAGCCGTGGTCCTCGCGGCGAGCCGGTCTGCGGACGCCGTCGCGGTGCCAGGTCCCGTCGAGGAGTCGCCGGCGCCCACCGAGCCCGGTGCCGACGCCGTGGCGCTGCTGGCCGGCACGACCGAGCAGCGGACGATGACGACAGCCGCCGCGGCAGCGGACGCCGCCGCCGTCGAGCGCGAGCAGGCCGTCGAGACCACCATCGGCGATCTCGACCTGGATGCCTCGGCCCGGCTGGTCGCCGCCGCGCAGCAGGTCCTCGTCCTGTCCGCCGAGGTGCAGGTCACGGCCGACGCCGCGATCGCGGCCGCCGCAGCGGCAGCGGCGCTGGCCCAGGCGGACGAGGCCGCCCGGGTCGCGGCCGAGGCCTTCGCCGCCGAGGTCGCCCGGCGCGTCGGCGACACCGACGCGGCCCCGAACGGGGTGATCCCGCGCGACCTGCTCTGCGGCGTCGCGTTCGACGACGACGTGCTCCTGCGGTGCGACGCCGCGGCGGCGCTGGATCAGCTCAACGCCGCGTACCGCGCCGCGACGGGGCGCGACCTCGACGTCGTCAGCAGCTACCGCGACCTGGACGAGCAGGCGGCGGTGCGCGCCGCGAAGGGCACGCTGGCCGCGGCACCGGGTGCGTCCAACCACGGCCGGGCGCTGGCGATCGACATCGCGGGCGCCGGTTCGCTCGGTGACTTCAGCCAGCCGCTCTACGCGTGGCTCGGGCAGCACGCCGAGGACTTCGGCTGGCACCACCCGGACGCCATGGGCCCCGGCGGCACCGGCCCGCTCGAGCCGTGGCACTGGGAGTTCGACACCCCCTGAGCCTCGCCGCCGCCGGTCCCCGCCTAGGGTGGCTTCATGGTCGAGGCCGCGACGCGCATCCGACGCACCTACCTCGTCCTCGTCCTCGGCAACACCCTTGCGGCCTCCCTCATCTGGGGCATCAACACGCTCTTCCTGCTCGACGCGGGGCTGAGCGCCACGGCGGCGTTCGCCGCGAACGCGTTCTTCACGGCCGGCATGGTCGCCTTCGAGATCCCGACGGGGCTGGTCGCGGACCGTCGCGGCCGCCGCACCTCCTACCTGCTCGGCACGGTCGTCCTCGCCGCCGCGACGCTGGCCTATGTCGCCCTGTGGCAGGTGGGCGCCCCGTTCTGGGCGTGGGCCGTCGTCTCCGTGCTCATCGGACTCGGCTTCACCTTCTTCTCCGGCGCGCTCGAGGCGTGGCTCGTGGACGCGCTGACCCACGTCGGCGCGGCCACGAGCATCGAGCGCGTGTTCGGCCGGGCCCAGGTGGTCGGCGGCATCGGGATGCTCGTGGGCACCGTGGGGGGCGGGGTGCTCGCGCAGACGACGTCGATCGCCGTCCCGTACCTCGTGCGCGCGGGGCTCCTGCTCGCGCTGTGCGCCGTCGCCGGCGCCCTCCTGCACGACGAGGGCTTCACGCCCGACCGCAGCGGCTCCACCCGGACGGCGCTCGGCTCGCTGCTCACGGCGTCGGTGGCGCACGGGCCCGGTCGCCCGGCGGTGCGCTGGCTCATGGTGTCGGGGGCCTTCCTGTCGGGGGTCGGGATCTTCGCGTTCTACGCGCTGCAGCCGTACCTGCTCGAGCTCTACGGCGACAGCGGGGCGTACGCCGTCGCGGCCCTCGCGGCCGCCCTCCTGGCGTGCGCGCAGGTGGTCGGCGGGCTGCTCGCACCCTGGGTGCGACGCCGGGTGGGGCGACGCACCACGGTGCTGGTGGGCGCGGCGCTGCTCGGGGCGATCCTGCTGGCCCTCGTCGGCACGGCGGCAGGGTTCGGTGCCGCCCTGGCCCTGCTCGTCGTCATGGGCCTGGTCCAGGCGACGGCCGCCCCCGTGCGCCAGGCCTACCTCAACGCGCTCGTGCCCTCGGCCCAGCGCGCGACCGTCCTCTCGTTCGACTCCCTCGTGGCCAACGGCGGCGGGGTCGTGGTGCAGCCGCTCCTGGGCCGCACGGCCGATCTGTGGGGCTACGGGACGGCCTACCTCGCCGGCGCGGCTGTCCAGATGCTGGCCGTTCCGTTCCTCGTCCTCAGCCGCCGGACCTGCGGTGATGTCGACGGCGCCGACACGCCCGAGAACTCGCACCGCGAGGACCGTGGACGTACCTACCTACGCTGACGTAACCTACGGTGCCGTAGCCACTCGAGAGGTAGCCAGTGACCACCAGCACACCGTCCGTCCCCACCGACGCCCCCCTGCCCTCCCGCCTGTACGACATGGCGGCCACCCTGCCCATGATCATCCAGGGCGGGATGGGGGTCGCGGTGTCCTCGTGGCGCCTGGCCAGGGCCGTGAGCCTCACCGGCCAGCTCGGCGTCGTCTCCGGGACGGCGCTGGACCTCGTGCTCGCCCGCCGGTTGCAGGACGGCGACCCGCACGGTGACGTCCGTAGGGCGCTCGCCGCATTCCCCGACCAGGCGATGGTCGAGCGTGTGCTGCACCGCTACTTCCGCCCCGAGGGCCGCGCCGGTGCGCCGTACACGCCGCTGCCCCGCCTCGCGCTGCGCCAGCACCCCAGCGACCAGGAGCTGACGATCCTGGGCAACTACGCCGAGGTGTGGCTCGCCAAGGAGGGCCAC
>NZ_DAORSQ010000167.1:0-3714 GCF_035443605.1 Actinotalea sp.
CAGCGGGATCTCGCAGATGTCGCGGCCGAGGGCCTCGGCCACCTGCCGCCACACGTCGCGGCGGTTGATACCCAGCACGGCGGGCAGCGCGACCACGTCGGCCTTGCCCGCAACCTTGGCCACTGCCTTCGCGAACGCGGCGGCGAACGACTGCTCGTCCATAGCGCGGGCGTAGGTGAGCGCGGTGGGATCTGCCTCGCCCTTCCGCGCGGGGAGGTCGATCCAGGCGGCGGTTGCGCTGAGCGCGCCGCCGTCGGGGGCCTTCGAGCGGGCGAGGTTGCCGGCGATGAGCTCGGGCGAGAAGTCCTTCAGCTGCCGCACGCCGACGACGGCGTAGCTCTTGCCGCCCACCGCGTCGCCCGCGACCATGGACGGCTGGGCCAGCGCGGTCGGGCGGAGCGCGCCGACCGCCGTCGGCAGGTGGTAGTTGCGGGCCGGATCGCCCACGAGCAGCTCCGGGCCGAGCTCGCCGGCCAGCCACGACACGGCCGAGCCCACGCCGTCGGCGCCGATCGAGGAGTACGGATGCCCCTCCGCGACACCCGCCACAGCGTCCAGCGGCCGCGACACCCGGTCCGGCGTGTAGCCGAGGATGTCGACGGTGCCCTGGGAGAGCTGCAGCCCGCCCGGCCCCTTGGTGGTCAGCGTGACGGACTTCCCGGCGCGGGTGAGCCGCAGGGCGGCGGTGAGGCCGGCGAGCCCGGCCCCGATGACGACGACGTCGCTCATCGCACGATCTCCTCTTCAGGCTGGGGCAGGTGTTCGACATCGAGCGTGCCTGCGAAGATCCAGTGGTCCAGGGCGGTCTGTCTGACCTGTTGGCCGTACAGGATGGGCCAGATCCCGATCCAGCGGTGCTTGAGGAACAGGCGCAGCAGCCCCGAGGCGCGCTCGGCGTCGTCGACCTGCTCGGAGCAGGCCAGGCCGGCGGCACGAGTGGCGCAGAACCCGCCCTGACAAGGCCCCATGCCGAGGCGCAGCTGGCGGCGGAGGTCGTCGAACGTGGCGTTGGGCTGTTCCTTGAGGAGCCGCACGAACATGGAGCGGTTCATCAGCTCGCACTCGCAGATGATCTGGTCGTCCAGGCGGTCCTTCTCGCGGTCCTCGAGGCGGTGCGTGACGGTGTAGAGCTTGCGGTCCTCGCTGCCGGGGATCACCTCGTCGGCGGTGGTGCAGGGCCGCTCCTCGCCGAGCTGCCGGTTCATGGCGTCGACGATGTGCTCAGCCATCAGGCGGTAGGTGGTGAGCTTCCCGCCGCCGATGGTGAGCATGCCCTTCAGGCCGTCCGTCTGGGAGTGGTCGATGACGGCCATGCCGCGGCTCATGTGGCGGGTGTCCTCCACGGAGACCCGCTTGTCCTTGATCAGCGGCCGCGACCCGGACCAGGCGTGCAGGGCGCGCGCCTTGCGGAAGCCGGGGATCATCGCCTCGCCGGCGTCCAGCATCTGCTGGACCTCGTTGCGGGGGATGGGCAGGTGGTCTGGATCCGTCTCGTGGATGTCGGTGGTGCCGATGATGGAGACGGTGTGCACGGGCACGAGGATGTCGCCGTCGGTGGGGTAGACGCAGCGGTTGATGACGGTGTTCACCAGGCGGTGGTTCATCGCGATCATGATCCCGCGGCCGGGAACGACGGCGACCGGCTCGGCGCCGGCCATCTCCGCGATCTGTCCGGCCCAGGGCCCGGCGCAGTTGAGGACGAACGTGCAGGTGATGCGCACGTCCTCGCCGCCCTTCTCGTCGCGGCAGATCACGGCCGCCACGCGGTCGCCGTCGCGCTCGATCTTCATCACCCGGTGGTAGGTGAGCACCTTCGCGCCATGCGCCTCCGCCGAGCGGGCGGCGCCCCAGACGAGCTGCCAGCCGTCGACGGAGCCGTCGGCCACCTCGATGGCGCGCTGGATCCGCGGGTCGAGTCGGGGCTCGCGGCGGAGTGCCTCCTTGACCGAGATCTCGGTGGCGGGGACGCCGGTGGACTTGGCGCCCTCGAGGAACTTGTCGGCGTAGGCCGGGTCGTCGTCGGCGAGGGTGACGAAGAAGCCGCCCGTGTCCTCGACCGCGCTGGCCTGGATGCGGCGCAGGATCGCGTTCTCCTCGGCACACTCGGTGGCCGAGCCTGGGTCACTGACCACGTAGCGGCCGCCCGAGTGCAGCAGGCCGTGGAACCGGCCGGTGGTGCCCTGGCCCAGATCGACGCGTTCGACGAGCACCGCGCGGTACCCGCGCATCGCGGCGTCGCGGACGACGCCCAACCCCGTCGAGCCGCCTCCGATGACGACGACGTCGGTATCGAGACGCTTCATTGTGTCCCCTCCTTGGGCCCCTGCTGTGGTGTCTACCATCTTCCCCCGTGGGGGGGCCCGGCGAGGGGCATTGGTTCGCATTCGTGCACGCGGCGCGTCGCGGGACCGGCCTAACGTGCACGCATCTCAGGGCCCGCACGCATCGCAGTCCCGGCCCGTCTCTGTGCACGACACAC
Source organism: Actinotalea sp. (assembly GCF_035443605.1). Classification (NCBI taxonomy): domain Bacteria; kingdom Bacillati; phylum Actinomycetota; class Actinomycetes; order Micrococcales; family Cellulomonadaceae; genus Actinotalea; species Actinotalea sp. The sequence continues at coordinate 2,480 of NZ_DAORSQ010000167.1, forward strand.
CGTCGAAAGCGGTGGCCGTGCCGCTATGGGGCCCCGGGGGTGGTTCACGACGGCGTTTCGTGCACGGTTCGCGAGGCCGGTCAGTTTGGGGAGGCGGCTCAGGAGGGGCGTTGGGTGGAGCGCCGGATGATGAGCTCCGGCTGGAACACCGTCTGACGGGGGATGAGCTCGGGGTCGGCGGCCTCCTCCAGGAGGACGCGCAGGGCCGTCCTGCCGATGGTCGCGCTCGGCTGCCTCAGCGACGTCAGCGGCACGGCGGCCGCGGCGGCGAACGCGATGTCGTCGAAGCCCACCAGCGAGATCTCCTCCGGCACGCGCATCCGGCCGTCCTCGACCAGGGCCTGCAGCACTCCGAGGGCCACGAGGTCGTTGGCCGCGAAGACCGCGTCGAGGCGGTCGCGCGGAGGGCGGGCGAGGATCCGGTTGCCGGCCGCGGCCCCCTCCGCGACGGTCATCGCCGTCGTCGGAATCACCTCGATCTCCACCCCGACGACGACGACCAGACCTCGTTCGACAAGACCGCCGCGCTGCTCCAGACCTACCCGGAGCTCAAGGGCATCGTGTCCCCGACCACCGTCGGTATCGCCGCCGCGGCGCGCTACCTGTCGACGTCGGACTACAAGGGCAAGGTCATGCTGACCGGTCTCGGCACCCCGAACCAGATGCGTGAGTACGTCGAGGACGGCACCGTCGAGGCGTTCGCGCTGTGGAACCCGGCCGATCTCGGCTACCTGGCCGCGTTTGCGGCTCAGGCTCTCGTCAACGGTGACATCACCGGCGCCGAGGGCGACGAGTTCGAGGCCGGCAAGCTGGGCTCGTACACCGTCGGCGAGGGCGCCTCGGTGCTCCTCGGCGAGCCGTACGTGTTCAACGCGGAGAACATCGCGGACTTCGACTTCTGAGTCCCGCAACAAGCAAGGCCAGGCGCCGTCCGGGGATACCCGGGCGGCGCCTCGTCGTGTCGCGGTGTCCCTGCCCCGTCCGGCGTGCACGACATGCCGTCGCGATGTCCTCCCGAGCCCCTATGCGAGGTCCGGGGCTGGGTCCGACGGCGTTTCGTGCACGGCCCGAAGGGTTGAGACTGCACCTGGCAGGCAATCCCGGCCGCGCTGAGGCCGATGCTCTGCGCCCGTGGGCCGTTCTGGCGAACGGGCCCACCCAATCCTTCGCAGGCCCCCGGGTGACCTCACGGAGGTGACCACGAGTCGTCGCGACGGAGAAGTTCTCCACAGAAC
>NZ_DAORSQ010000168.1:0-3709 GCF_035443605.1 Actinotalea sp.
CCGTCGCTGTGGAACCGCTGGGACGAGGTGCTGGCCACGGGCGACGTGCGCTGGGCCGTCCGCCGGCGGTTCGAGGCGCTCGTCGACGCCGCTGGCCTGGACGCGGACCGGGCCCGGGACTGGGTGGTGGTCCGCGAGCTCCACCAGGCGCTGTGGTGCGTCGAGGCGGCACGCGCGCAGGGCCGCGCCCTCACCCCCGCCGACCGCGAGTGGATCACCCGGGCGCTGAGCATCGCCAAGGCGGTGCTGGACTGAGCCGGGCCGCCGAGCGACCACCAGCGGCGCCACAGCCGGCGCCCGAGCGCCACGGTCCGAGGTCCCTCGACACCCCGGATCCGGCGGGAACATGCTGGGCACCATGCGACTGTTCACGATGCCGAGCCGGCCGATCGAGCGCTTCGACTCCTCGGGTGTGGTGGTGGACCTGCTGCCCGGCCTGCTCGGTGAGTCGCAGATCACCGTCGCCCACGTGGCGGCGGGCGGCACCATCGGCGCCCACCCCACCGCGCACCGTCAGCTGCTCGCGGTGGTCTCCGGCGTGGGTCAGGTGCGGGGCGAGGACGGCACGGTGCAGGGCATCGGCCCTGGCTCGCTGGTGCTGTGGGACACCGGCGAGTCGCACCAGACCTGGGCGACCACCGACCTCGTCGCCGTCGTCGTCGAGGCCGTCGGCGTCATCGACCTCGCCCGGCGGTTCCCCGAGGGCCTCGACGACCACGCGAACGTGGTGCACCAGGCCTGAGAGCCTCAGAGCTCGAGCAGCATCCGGGTGTTGCCCAGGGTGTTCGGCTTGACGCGCGCCAGGTCGAGGAACTCCGCGACGCCGTCGTCGTGCGAGCGCAGCAGCTCCGCGTAGACCGCGGTGTCCACCGGCGTCCCGGCGATGACCCGGAACCCGTGCTCCGTGAAGAAGTCCACCTCGAAGGTCAGACAGAAGACGCGGCGCAGCCCGAGCGCGCGGGCGCGGTCGAGCAGGGTCACGAGCAGCGCATGCCCGACGCCCCGCCCGCGCCACGCGGGGTGCACCGCGAGCGTGCGCACCTCCGCGAGGTCCGACCAGAGCACGTGCAGCGCGCCGCAGCCCACCAGAGCACCCGTGGCGTCCTGCGCGACGACGAACTCCTGGACCGCCTCGTAGTAGCCGACCAGCTCCTTGGCCAGCAGGATGCGCTGGTCCGAGTACGGCGCGACGAGATCGCGGATCTCGTTGACGTCGCGCGGCAGGGCGGCGCGGACGGTGAACGGCTGCTCGGGGGCGTCGGCGCGGCGCGGGGCAGGGGTGGTCACGCGCCAACGCTAGCGGCACCGCCGGTGCCGACCAGCGCCTCGGCCGTCAGCTCGTCGACGACCAGGTCGGTGACCACGCCGGCGGCGAGCGCCGCCCGCAACGGCACCACCTTGTGGTCCCCGGCCACGGCGCACACGCGCCGACCGATCCGGTGCAGCTCTGCCGGCGTGGGCCCGGTGGCGCGCCGGTTCAGCTCGATGTCCTGGTAGCTGCCGTCCGCCCGCAGGAAGACCGTGCACACGTCGCCGACCACGCCCTCGTCGTGCAGCCGCCGGGTGTCGTCGACGTCGAGGTAGCCCGCCGAGTACACGTGCGAGGGCAGCCCCCCCGTGACGGCGCCGACGCCGAACAGCGCGATGTCTGCACGTCGTTGCACGTCGAGCACGCGCTGCACCGAGCGTTCGCGCCACATGGCCGCCTTGGTCTCCGGGTAGTCGAAGAACGCGGGCACGGGGAAGTGGTGCACCGTGGCGTCGAAGGCGGCCCCGAAGCCCGTGATGAGGTCCGACGCGTACTCGATCCCCGAGGTGCGCGTGTTGGCAGCGCCGTTGAGCTGCACGACGGCGCTGCCCCGCGTCGGCTTGGGCACCAGGCGGCGCCCGATCGCCGCCAGGGTGGTCCCCCAGGCGATGCCGAGCACCATGTCGGAGTCGTACCAGGCGCTGATGAGCTTGGCCGTGGTGATCGCGACCTGGTCGAGCCGCTCGATCTCGGTGGCGGAGTCGGCCACGGGCGCCACGTAGGCCTCGATCCCGTACCGACGCGAGATGGTCTGGCTCAGGCCGGGGGCCCGCGTGCGGCCGGGGCGCAGGGTGATCTCGACGATGCCCGTGTCCCGGGCCCGCTTGATGAGCCTCGAGACGGTGGAGCGCGACGTCCCCAGGTGCCGCGCGATGACCTCCATCTTGAGGTCCTGGAGGTAGTACATGGAGGCGGCGCGCAGGACGTCCTCGTGCTCCATCCAGAACCACCTCGCCGGGTCGGGAGATCCGCCTGCACATTCGTGCAGATATGTTGCGCGTTCGTTCGCTTGTGGTGAGCATAGGGGAGGCCTGGGACCAACGGCCTGATCTCGGCCCCGTCAAGGAGGACACGCGTGAGGACAGCGGCACTGACCCCCCAGACCCGGCAGCGGGCGCTCGAGGCCCTCGAGGCGTCGGGGGAGGGCAACGAGCTCGACGTCCTCGTCATCGGCGGTGGGGTGACCGGCGCGGGCATCGCGCTGGACGCGGTGACGCGCGGTCTGCGGGTCGCGATCGTCGAGGGGCAGGACTGGTCCGCCGGCACCTCCAGCCGCTCCAGCAAGCTGGTGCACGGCGGCCTGCGCTACCTGCAGATGCTCGACTTCCACCTCGTCCACGAGGCGCTGACCGAGCGCGACCTGCTGCTCAAGAAGCTCGCCCCGCACCTGGTCCGCCCGGTCTCGTTCCTCTACCCGCTCGAGCACAGGGTCTGGGAGCGCGCCTACGTCGGCACCGGCATCGCGCTGTACGACACGCTCGCCTCCATCGCCCCGGGCAAGCGCGCGATGCCGTGGCACCGCCACGTCACCCGGACGGGCCTGGACCGGATGTTCCCCGACCTGCGGCACGACGCCGCCGTCGGTGCCATCCGCTACTTCGACGCCAACGTCGACGACGCCCGCCTCGTAGCCATGATCATCCGCACGGCCGCGTCCTACGGCGCGCACGCCGCGAGCCGCACGCAGGTGGTCGAGCTGACCAAGCGTGCCACCGGCGTCGTCAACGGCGCCGTCGTCCAGGACCTCGAGACGGGCCGCCGCATCACGGTGCACGCCGACCAGGTCATCAACGCCACCGGAGTGTGGACCGAGGAGACGGAGTCCCTCGCCGGCACCGACGGCGGGCTGCACGTGCTGGCGTCCAAGGGCATCCACATCGTCGTCCCGCGCGAGCGCATCCGCGGCGAGGTGGGCCTGATCCTGCAGACCGAGAAGAGCGTGCTCTTCGTCATCCCGTGGTCGCGGTACTGGATCATCGGCACCACGGACACCCCTTGGAAGCAGGAGCTCCAGCACCCCGTCGCCACCGCCACGGACATCGACTACGTGCTCGACCACGCCAACGCCGTGCTCGCCACGCCGCTGACGCGCGACGACATCATCGGCACGTGGGCCGGACTGCGCCCGCTGCTCCAGCCGGGCACCAAGGAGGGCACCTCCTCGGCCAAGGTCTCGCGCGAGCACACGGTCGCCTCCCCCACCCCGGGCCTCACGGTCATCGCGGGCGGCAAGCTCACCACCTACCGCGTCATGGCCAAGGACGCCGTCGACTTCGCGCTCGGCGCCCGCGCGGCCGCGTTGCCGTCCATCACCGACCGGATCCCGCTGGCGGGCGCCGAGGGGCACGCTGTGCTCCAGCGCCAGGCCCGGCGGATCGGACAGACCCACGGCTGGTCCGC
>NZ_DAORSQ010000169.1:0-3686 GCF_035443605.1 Actinotalea sp.
GGCCGGTCGCCCACGTAGCGGTATCCCAATCGGACGATCCTCTGCTGTCTGGTGACGTCGCCCGCCCGAGACTGCGTGAGCGGCTCCGGACATATGCCCGTTCAGTCGTCGTCGTCCACCTCGCGCAGTGCCTCAAACGCAGCACGCTCGCGCGCTCGCCGTGCCCGGAGCTCACCGAAAACATCTGCCGCCATGAACCGCGTGTGCGTGCCCACTCGGTGAGCTGGAACGCGACCGTCGGCCACCATCTTCAACAGGGTGGGTCGAGACACACCCAGGATCGCGGCTGCAGACGACGTCGTCAGGACATCCGGTGTTGAAGAGATGGTGACGGTGCCGCCGTTGGCGATCACGGACAGAACCTGCTGCAGGATGCGACCTACCTCGGGCGGGATCGGGTCAGCGATCCTCCCCGACTGCTCGACGCGCAGAGCGCCACGAGGTCCGTCAAGATCGGCAAGGACCTCACGAGCTTGGCGAGCGTCACGCTCACTCGTGATGACACGGCTGGTGGCATCGACGTGCGTGGCCATGGCCCCTACCTCTCAGCGAAATCGTCGGCCGAACACGGCCGGACGTCTGCACCTGTAACCATTTGCAGTTACATCTGCAAATGGTTACAGGTCGGCCGATTCGTCAGAGGAGGGCGAGGTCGTGGGCATCCCCGCTCTCGAAAGGTCAGTATCGTGCGCGCATGCCCACAGACCGTCTCGGCCGCGACGAGTTCTTCGCGAAGCTGTCCGGGCTGGACGAGGCGGCGCTGCGCAAGGCCCTGTGGACGCTGTACTGGCGAGGGCCCGCCGCGCAACGCCAGCGCATCGAGGCTCTTGTCGAGCCGCAGGGCGAAGCTGGGCGGGCCCGTTCGGTGCCGCCCACGCCGCCAGACGCGACAGCCGTTCTTGCTGAGGTGAAGGCGTTCGCCGCCCTTGCCCGGTCCGGGGCCTACCTCGGGCGCAGCCGCCAGGTGTCGCCGAAGGAGCGCACACGCTGGCGGCTGACGTTTCGCCGCCTGGTGCAGACCGCGCTCGCGGCGCTGCCCGGAGAGGGCGACGATGCGGCCGGTCGCGCCGTGGCGACGCTGGTCGATCTGGCCTGCGAGACCAAGGGCACCGATTTCTTCCGCTCCGAGGACCCGGTGGAGGCGGCCCGCTTCGTCGTCTCGGATGCCGTCCGCGCGCTCTGGGTGCGCACGCGCGAGATCGAGGGCGACGCCTTCACGGCGACCGCGACGCGGCAGCTGCTGCGGTGGGAGAGCGAGTACGGCTGGACCCGAGGGGGGTTCGGGTGGGTCGCCGAGCGCGAGCTGCCGTTGGCGACGGTTCTTGCGGGGATGCTCGACTCGCCCGCGGTGTGGGCGCGGGCCGGGCGCGACTACCTCGACGCCCTGGACGGGGTTGGCGGCGGTAGCAGCGGTGGCGGGGGCGGAGGCGGGGGCCTCAATCGCAGCCGCCGCGACCGGGCCGACGCCCTGACCACCTGGCACCTCATGCTCATCGACCACCTGCTCGACACTGAGGAGGCGGCACTCCTCGACCGACTGGTCGAGCACCCGGCTCTCGCAGAACATCTGCCACCTGCCGCAGCGAGGCGGCGACCGCGTCCGCCATCAGGCTCGGTGACCGAGCACGCGGGTGGAAGGCGGGCCTGGGTGATCGCCGACGGGGGCTCCCGGACGGTCCTGCATCCACCGGATCATGGCGGCCTCAAGCATGGCGTCGTCGTACTCGGGATGCTCACGACGCAGCCGGGTGCGCATCATCTGCTCACCGACGCCGGCGACGTCCAGCGCGATGCGCAGACGCTCCTCCGGAGTAGTTGCCGACATGGCGCGAGTTTGGCGACCTGCCCCTCCCTCGACCGTGGGGTGAATCGGCGGTGGTCCTCGGCGGTCTCACCCAAGGTCGCGATGAGGCGGGGTCAAACGGGGGTGTCGAGGAGCTCGCGCAGGTGCGCGTCCACCTCGTCGAGGTAGGACTGCTCGAAGCCGAAGAGCCCGAAGTGGCCGGCGATGCTGTGCAGCATCCGCACCTCGGCGCCCGGCGTCATCGCGGCCTCGGGCTCGCAGTCGCGCGGCGGGAAGAACATGTCCTGCTCGATCGGCATGACGAAGACCTTGGCAGTGACACGCCCGAGAGCGGCCGCGAGGTCGCCGCCGGCATTGCGGGCGACGTCGCCGCGCTGCCACTTCCAAGCCATCGTCAGCAGCGCGTTCGGGTCCATCATCGTGAAGAGGGTCCGCACGAAGTTCTGCTGGAACTCCTCGTAGGTCGAAAACTCCAGGCCCTCGGCGATCGGCGGGATGCCCCTCCAGAACTCCGTCTTCCAGAAGTCCGTCGTCAGCCCCATCGTCGCCCAGATGTCGGCGTGCCGGGTCAGGCCGTCGCGCACATCCTCGTGCGAGGCGTACTCGCCGCCGGCCCAGCCGGGGTCGGAGGTGATGGCGTCCACGAGCGTCTTCGTGAATAGCGTGTCGTGCGGGGTGTTCTGCGCCGTCCCGGCAATCGGCGCAGCACGCAGCACCTTCTCGGGGTAGCGGACGGCCCACTCCCACGTCTGCTGGGCGCCCATCGAGCCGCCGACGACGAGCGCGAACCGCTCGACACCGTAGTGCTCGCGCATCAGCTGCTCCTGTGCACGGACGTCGTCGCCGATGCGGACCTGCGGGAAGCGCGACATGGCGATGGACGGGTCATCGGTCGTGTGGGGCGAGGTCGAGAGGCCGTTGCCGATCTGGTTGACGACAGCGATGAACCACTTCGTCGGGTCGAGCGCGCGACCCTCACCGATGTACACCTGCCACCACGTCGCGTGCGTCCCGGAGAACCACGTCGGCACGAGGATCGCGTTGTCCTTCGCCTCGTTGAGCTCGCCGAAGGTCGCGACGGCCAGCTGGAGGTCGGGGATGACGCCGCCCTCCTCGAGCTCGAAGCGGCCGATCGACCGCAGCTCGTACGGCCCCTGGATCTCGGGCGTGTAGAACGGGTTCTCCAGGGGCATGGCGGGTCCTTTCGTCGCGGCGCTGCTGACCGGCCCGATGCTAGCAGGTGCGCGCCCCCGGCGGAACCCCCCCGGGCAGGGCCCCGACCGCTTCGGGGGCCACAGCGGTGCAGATCGCTGAGCGGGTTGGGGACCGCGACAGCGTGATTGAGCATGTGGGCTCGGCACGCACGCCGGCGGAGTTGGTCGCCTTGCTCGAGGTCGCGCGGGCACGGATGCACCCGGGCCAGGGCGAGCTGGAGTTGTCCCTGCCAGCGGGCCCGGTCGGGCAGGGGGTGATCACCGGCAAGCGGTGCGCGCTGCTGTGGCAGGTCCTCACTGGCGGCTACCGCGAGCTGGGGTTTCACGCGGTGGGTGACGACGCGTTCGAGCAGATGGTCCTGGCCAGGATCGTCGAGCCGACGTCGAAGGCGGACTCGCTGCGGGTCTTGGAGGAGATCGGGGTCGAGCACGCGTCGCTGCGCACGATGTTCCGGTCGTTGAAACGCTGCCAGGACCGCGGGTACCGCGACACCCTCGCTGCTGCTTGTTACGAACACGCCTCCACCGCAGGGGATCTGTCGCTGGTGTTGTATGACGTGACGACGTTGTACTTCGAGGCTGAGGATGAGGACGCCCTGCGCAAGGTCGGCTTCTCCAATTATGCCGAGGTCGTGGTTATGCCGAGGTCGTCCTGTTGGGGCGGATGT
>NZ_DAORSQ010000170.1:0-3615 GCF_035443605.1 Actinotalea sp.
TCGCCGAGGCGACGACCTCAGCAGGTCGGCTCGTCCTCGTCGGGCCCGACAGCGACCAGCTCGACGTGCTCGGGCTGCCGATCACGACCTTTCCCGGTTTCGGCATCGACCTCGTGGCGCGGTGCTCGTCGACCGTCGCTCGCGACAGCGACGTCGTCTCGGCGGTCGACACCCGCTACCTCGTCGACGGCGATGCCGAGGGCGCCGAGGGCGTGACCACCTGCTTCTCGCTGCCGGATGCCGACAGCGACTCCGGGGAGCCCGCCCCCGGCGGGGAGTTCGGGTCCGCCCTCGTCGAGGTGGCCGCCACCGCGTCGACGCCGCACACCGTCCTCGTCGGCTTCGGGCCCGGCTGGAGCAACCGGTCCATCGTCGAGGGCAGCCACGCCGGCACCGCGGTTCGCGCGCTCGGGTCCACTCCCCGCCTCGTCTGGTACCACCCCGGGACGACCGACCTCGACGACGGCGGCAGCGCGGGTCAGGCCGTGTGGCCCGCGTGGACCACGCCGGCAATCGTGCTCCTCGGGGTCGCCGTCATCGCCCTGGCGCTGACCCGCGGCCGTCGCCTCGGCCGGCTCGTCCCCGAGCCCCTGCCCGTCGTCGTGCGCGCCATCGAGACCACCGAGAGCCGAGGCCGGCTCTATCGCCGGGCCGGCGACCCCGCACGGGCGGCAGCCGTGCTGCGAGCCGGCACGGCCGACCGCCTGGCCAGCCGGCTCGCCGTGCACCGGGGCGCCGGGCCGGCGGGACTCGTGCCCGCCGTGTCGCGCGCCACCGGTCGCCCCGCCGTCGAGGTCGCTGACATCCTGTTCGGGCCGCCCCCAGTGGACGACGCGGCCCTGATCCGACTCGCCCAGCAGCTCACCGACCTCGAGGAGAGGGCCCACCACCCATGACCGAACCCACCGCTGCCGACCACGTCGTCACCTCCGCGACCACGGCATCCACGATCTCGGATGCCGTGCCGGACGCGGACCGTGCGCGCTCGGCGCTCCTCGCCGTGCGGGCCGAGGTCGCCAAGGCCGTCGTCGGCCAGGACGCCGCCGTCGCGGGGCTGCTCGTCGCGCTGCTGTGCCGCGGGCACATCCTGCTGGAGGGGGTGCCGGGCGTGGCCAAGACCCTGCTCGTGCGTGCGCTCGCGGCCGCGCTGGCCATCGAGACCCGCCGTGTGCAGTTCACTCCGGACCTCATGCCCGGCGACCTCACCGGCTCGCTCGTCTTCGACGCCCGCGAGAGTGACTTCACCTTCCGGCCCGGCCCGGTCTTCACCAACCTCATGCTCGCCGACGAGATCAACCGCACGCCCCCGAAGACCCAGTCGGCGATGCTCGAGGCGATGGAGGAGCGGCAGGTGAGCGTCGACGGGCACCCGCACCCCCTGCCCAGCCCGTTCATGGTTGCCGCGACCCAGAATCCCGTCGAGTACGAGGGCACCTACCCGCTGCCCGAGGCCCAGCTCGACCGTTTCCTGCTCAAGGTCGTGCTGCCCCTGCCCCAGCGGGCCGACGAGGTGCAGGTGCTGCGCCGCCACGCGGACGGCTTCGACCCGCGCGACCTCACCGCGGCCGGCATCCGACCCGTCGCCAGCGTCGCCGACCTCGATGCGGGCGTCGCCGCGGTTCGTGGCGTCTCCATCTCCGACGAGGTGGCTGCCTACATCGTCGACATCGCCCGGGCGACCCGGGTCTCACCCTCGCTGTCCCTCGGGGTGTCCCCGCGCGGGGCGACCGCCCTCATGGCCACGAGCCGCGCCTGGGCGTGGCTGGCCGGCCGCACGTTCGTCACGCCCGACGACGTCAAGGCCCTCGCGCACGCGACGCTCGCCCACCGGCTCTCCCTGCGCCCCGAGGCCGAGCTCGAGGGCGTCGGCGTCGGCGCGGTGCTCGACAGCGCGCTGGGGTCGGTTCCCGTCCCCCGCTGATGGCGATCACCTGGCGCACCGTGGTGCTGGTCCTGCTCGGGCTGGCACCGGTCGCCGTGTGGCCGAGCGGTGCGACGGTCCGGTGGTGGCTGCTCGCGGTCGTGCTGCTCGTCGCGCTCGACGTGCTGCTCGCGAGCCGGCCGAGCGCACTGAGCATCGTGCGCAGTGGGCCCATGCAGGTGCGCCTCGGCGAGAGCACGACGAGCAGCCTGTGGGTCACCAACACCTCGGGACGTGGGGTCCGCGGACTGCTCCGCGACGCCTGGCAACCCTCCGCCGGAGCGCAGGATGCCGTGCACGACCTCACCGTGCCGCCGCACGAGCGGGTGCGGTTGACCACCCACTTCACCCCGACCCGGCGGGGTGACCGGCGAGCCGACCGCGTCACCGTGCGGATCCTCGGGCCGCTGCGGCTCGCCGCGCGCCAGCGGTCGCTCCCGGTGCCGGGGTCGTTCAGGGCGCTGCACGCGTTCCCGTCGCGGCGGCACCTGCCGAGCCGGCTGGCGGTGCTGCGCCAGCTCGACGGGCGCGCGGCCGTGCGAACCCGAGGGCAGGGCACCGAGTTCGACAGCCTGCGCGAGTACGTCGAGGGTGACGACGTGCGCTCCATCGACTGGCGGGCGACCGCCCGGCGCCAGCACCTCGTCGTGCGCACCTGGCAGCCCGAGCAGCACCGGCGCGTCGTCATCGTGCTCGACACCTCGCGCACCAGCGCCGGTCGCATCGGCGACGCCCCCCGGCTCGACGCCGCGATGGATGCCGCGCTCCTCCTCACCGCGCTGGCCGGGCACGCACGTGACCGGGTCCAGGTCATCGCCGGCGACCGGGTGGTGCACGCCAGGATCAGCGGCACCGACCGGGCCAGGCTGCTGCACGACACCATCAGCACGCTCGCCCCGGTGGAGTCGCGCCTCGTCGAGGCCGACTGGCGAGCCCTGGCCACCGAGGTCGTGCGCCTGGGCACCCACCGGGCACTCGTCGTGCTCATCACGTCGCTGGAGTCATCAGCGATCGAGGAGGGTCTGCTCCCCGTCCTGCCCGCCCTCGCGGCACACCACCGGGTCGTGGTCGCCTCGGTCAGCGACCCGGCCCTCGAGGTGATGACCGGGGCGCGGACCTCGACGTCCGAGGTCTACGACGCGGCCGCCGCGGAACGCACGGTGGCGCTACGGCGACGCACGGCATCCGCGCTCGAACAGCTGGGCGTCGACGTGCTCGACGCGGCGCCCGACGACCTCCCGGTGCGCCTGGCCGACCACTACCTCATGCTGAAGCGCCAGGGCCTGCTCTGACGTGGCCGGTCAGGCGGCGGCCACCGGGGCGACGTCCCCGGCGTCACGGGCGAGGACGTCCCCCGTGACGCCCTGGGCTGCCGCAGACCTGCCGACGACGAACACGTAGGCGAGGAAAAGGGCCTCGGCGACGACCCCGATGAGGATGCGCGCCCACGTCGGCAATCCCGACGGCGTCACGAAGCCCTCGATCGCCCCGCTCACGAACAGCACGGCGACCAGGCCCAGGGAGATCGCGATGGCGGTGCGCCCCTCCTTCGCGAACGACTCGAGCCGGCCCATCGGCCCGGGCTCCACCCACGACCAGAACAGCCGCAGCCCGATACCGGCGGCGACGAACACAGCCGTCAGCTCGAGCAGCCCGTGCGGCAGGATCAGGCCGAAGAAGAGTGCCCCGCGGTC
>NZ_DAORSQ010000171.1:0-3612 GCF_035443605.1 Actinotalea sp.
ACGACGATGTCCACGAGCCGGTCGTCGGGGGCGAGCGGGCCGGTGACGACGTCGGCGCCGGCCTCCTCGAGCCGCCGCTGGAAGAAGCCGGGCGCGAGCAGGTACGAGGCCAGGGCCACCGGACCGCGGCTCGACCCGCGAGCCAGGGCCACGGCATCCGCGGCGGAGGGCTGCGGGCCCGCTGCGAACCCGAGGGACACCGGGCCGCTCCATCGCCGGGCCAGTGCCTCGACGACGACGGCGCTGTCGGCCTGGGCGCGCGCGTCACTGGAACCGGCCGGCACGAGCACGACCGGCATCCCCGGGTTGGCCCCGGCCGCGCGCAGGCGGTCGAGCACGATGTCGACGAGTCGCTCGTCGGGCCCGAGCGCGGCCGTGGCGAGCACGTCGGGGCGAGCGGCAACGGCCTGTGCGATGTCGACGTGCACGTGGTAGCCACCAGCGAGCAGCAGCGGCACCACGACGCCACCCTCCCCCTCCGGCAGCCCGTCCACGACCTCGACGACGTCCGGGCCGTGCACGTCGACGTAGGCCTCGAGCACCCGCACGTCGGGAAGTCGCGCGGCCACCGCAGCGACGACCGCCGAGATCGTCGCGCGACCCGCGGGGTCTCGGGTGCCGTGCGCGCAGACGACGAGCGCCGCGCTCACGACGGCGGCGCCAGGGCCAGGGCGTACCCGCGCTTGACCACGGTGCGCACGACGTCCTTGGACCCGCAGGACTCGCGCAGCCGGGCCATGGCCGTCTCGACGGCGTGGCCGTCGCTGGACCCGCCGGGGAGCAGGGCCTGCAGCCGCTCGCGCGGGACGACCGCCCCCTCGGCGCGAGCGAGCTCGGCGAGGATGCTGGCCCCCGCGGGCGTCAGGGAGAGCGCCCGACCGTCGAGCACGGCCCCGCGGGCGCGCACGGCGAGCGGTCCGGCCACCGTCTCGAGCGTGGGCTGCAGCGCGTAGTGGGTCACGAGCTCACGCACCACCGCCCCGAGTCGCCAACGGCCCGGGACGAGCGGAACCATCCCGGCTGCCGACAGCGGGGCTGCCGTGATCGGCCCCACCGTGGCGAGCACGAGACGTCCGCTCACGTTGTGCGCGCGGATCGCGTCGAGCTGAGCGGCGGATGCCGTGTCGAGCCAGGCGTGCACGCCCGGCGCCGACGTGAAGACGACGGCGTCGTGCAGGCCGTCCGCCGTGCGCGCCACCGAGGCCGCGAGCACCTCGGGATCCGAGGCACCCCAGCTGTAGACGACGACGCTGTTCACCACGGCACCACCCGCCGCGAAGGCCTCGTCGAGACCGTCGGCACCGCTCCCGTGGTGCTGCACGGCGATCCGCAGCCCGTCCACCCCCTCGGCGAGCAGGAACTCCTCGATCTCGGCGGCGGTCTCCGACTGGGCCACCCAGTCGGCCGTCAGCCCGGCGGCCTCGATGGCGCCACGAGCCTTGGGACCCCGAGCGATGAGGCGGGCAGCCGCGAAGACGTCGAGCAGGTCCTCGGCCAGCCCAGCGGCATCCGCCGCCTCGATCCAGCCGCGAAAGCCGATCCCGGTGGTGGCGACGACGACGTCCGGCGGGTCGGCGATGATCACCCGCGTGTGCTCCACGAGGCTCTCGTCGTCGAGGTTGGGCACGACGACGAGCGCCGGGGCGTGCTCGACGCTCGCTCCGCGGCGTTCGAGGGCGTTGGCGAGCTCCTTGAACCGGCGGTCCGCGGTCACCGCGATGACGCAGCCGGCAAGGGCCGGCCCGGTGACCGGGACGTTCGTCGTGCGCACCGGCTCAGTCATCGTCGGACACCCCCGTCGTCGCGCACACGGGGTCGTCGAGGAACCCAGGTGCGGCGACCCGACCCATGACGATGATCGCCGGGGCCCTGACACCCGCCGTGCTCGCGACCTGCGCCGCGGTGCCGACGGTCGCACGGGTCACCCGCTCGGTGGCGGTCGACCCCTGCTCGATCATCGCGACCGGCAGGTCGGCAGCCACACCCTGCTCGAGCGCCGCGGCGCAGATGCCCGGCAGGGCGGAGACACCCATGAGGAAGACGACGGTGGCGCCGGCCGCGAGCGCGGCCAGCGCCGCGGCATCCGCCCCGACGTGCCCTGACGTGACGTGCACCGAGGTGGCGACGCCCCGCTGCGTGACCGGGATGCCGGCCAGCGCCGGCACGCTGAACGCGGAGGTGATGCCGGGCACCACGGAGACCTCCACGCCGGCCCGCCGACAGGCGTGCACCTCCTCGCCCCCGCGGCCGAAGACGTACGGGTCGCCGCCCTTGAAGCGCACGACGGTCAGGCCGCGGAGCGCTCGGTCGACGAGGATCGCGTTGATCTCGGCCTGCGGCACCGGGTGGTTGGTCGGGCTCTTGCCGACGTTGACGATCTCGACGTCGGCGGGCAGCCGGTCGAGCAGCGCCGTGGCGCCGAGCCGGTCGGTGACCACGACGTCGGCGGTGGCGAGCGCCTCGAGGCCGGCCACCGGCACCAGGCCCGGGTCACCGGGGCCGCTGCCGACGAGCACGACCCTCCCCCGCCGCTTGCGTCGGCGCCGCAGGTCGACCGCACCCGACTCCACGTGGGACGCCAGGGCGTCGCGCACGGTCGCGACCCGACGGGGGTCGGGGTCGCCAGCGGACACCACGCCGACGGTGAGGTCGCCGTGGGTGCTCGACGCCGCCACACGGGCCGTTCCAGCGCGGAAGCCGGAGGCGTTGACGCACCACGTCCGGCCCGCCAGGCACCACCGGGCGACCTCGGCGTTCAGGGCGGGGTCGGCCGTCGCGGCGACCACGAGCCAGGCCCCGTCGAGGTCCGAGGCCACCACGGCCCGCTCCACGACCTCGACGTCGCCGTGGCTGGCCATCCGCCGGGCGTCCTCGCTCGGGCTCGGGTCGACGAGCACGACGCGTGCACCGTCCTCGATCAGCCGGCGGGCGCGGCGCGTGCCGACGACACCGGCGCCGACGACGACGACGCGGCGTCCGGTGAGGTCCAGGCCGACGAGCGTCGTCACCTAGGAACCCAAGAGGTCGATGGTCACCCGACCATCGTCAACGCTCACGGTGTGTACCACCAAGTCCGGTCCATGACCTGGCAGCGGAGACTTGTCCACGGTGTCCAGGCACCGACCGTCCACCAGGGAGAAGACCTGCTTGTAGACGGGCGACGAGATCGTCGGTACGTCCCCGCGGGAGCCGGTGATGCCCCGGGAGATCACCGCGGCCCCGGAGAACGGGCACAGGTTCGACACGGCGAACACCCTGCCATCGGCGAGGCGGAAGACGGCGACCTGCTCGCCGCCGACGAGCGCGGCGACGCCGAGCTCGGGTGTGAGGTCGTCGTACGAGCAGATGTGCACACGGGTCAGGCGGTCTGCGACGGCAGTCATGAGCGAACCTCCAGGGTGGTCGGGGCGATGAGGACGGGTCCGGATGCCGTGCCGCCGGCGGCGCGCTCGGCGGCGGTCGCGGGGCGGCGCTGACCACGCTCGGTGACGTACGCGAGCGTGGGGTCTGCGGCCTCGGGGGCGTTGACGAAGGAGGAGAACTGGCGCAGCCGCACCGGGTCGCGCAGCACCGCGGCCCATTCGTCCTCGTAGTCGTCGACGTGGCGGGCCA
>NZ_DAORSQ010000172.1:0-3529 GCF_035443605.1 Actinotalea sp.
ACCGGCGGCCGCGGCCAGGACGCCGACGTCCTCGCTGCCCGTCACCGGACCGGGGTCGACCAGCCGCCCTGGCCCGACGACGCCCTCGAGCGCGGCACGGGTGCGCAGCACCCCCGCGGCGTCGTTGACGACGGCCGGCGCGGCCTCGATCGCCTCGATCTCGGGCGGCCGGGGCGAACGCGACGCGTCGGACTCCGCCCTGACGACCCGCGCGACGGCGTCGAGCAGGTGCGCGCGGACCGTCGGGTCGTAGCTGCGGATGTTGAGCAGCAGCTCCGCCCGGTCGGGGATGATGTTCGCCTTCGTCCCGGCGTTGATCGCGCCGACGGTGAGCACCGCGGTGTCGCCGCCCGCGACCTCGCGCGAGACCAGCGTCTGCAGGCGCAGCACGGTGGCCGCGGCCAGCACCACGGGGTCGACCGTCGCCTCCGGGCGGGACCCGTGCCCGCCCGCGCCGTGCAGCGTGATCTTGAAGGAGTCGGTCGCGGCGAACGCCGGCCCGCTGCGCAGGGCGAGGGTCCCGGCCGGGAGGGGTGCGACGTGCTGGCCCAGGACGACGTCGGGGCGCGGCACGCGCGCGAAGAGCCCGTCGTCGACCATGGCCTGGGCGCCGCGCGCGGTCTCCTCCGCGGGCTGGAACGCCACGACGAGCGTGCCGCTCCACCCCGCGCGATCGGCCGCGAGCTCGGAGGCCGCACCCAGCAGGCAGGTGACGTGGACGTCGTGCCCGCACGCGTGCATGACGCCGTCGACAGTGCTCGCGTAGGCGAGCCCCGTGGCCTCGGTGACCGGAAGGCCGTCCATGTCGGCGCGCAGCAGGACGGTCGGCCCCTCGCCGTGGCGCAGCACGCCGACGACCCCCGTCACGCCGATGCCCGTCGTCACCTCGTAGCCGAGCTCGCCCAGCCACGCCGCGACGATGCCGGCCGTGCGGTGCTCCGCAGACGACAGCTCCGGGTGACGGTGCAGGTCACGGTAGGTCGTCGTCAGGCGTCCGAGCAGCGCGTCGTCCATCTCGGCAACGTAGCCCACGGCGCGGGCCTGCGCGGTCGACCGCCCTACCGCTTCGACCGCCCTACCGCTTCGACCGCATGGCCCGCGTCACCGTCACCGGGGTCCCCTCGGGGCTCACCCCGCCGGCCAGCGCCACGTACTCGTCGGAGCCCAGCGGCACGAGCGCGACCCTGCCCTCGCCGTCGCAGTGCACGCCCCAGCCGTAGCGCTTGGGCAGGTCGCTCGACCGCAGGCACGGCTGGCCCTTGGCGAAGAACTCGGCCCGGGCCCGGGCACGGTCCGCCTCCGCGACCCCGTGGCGGTCCGCCCAGACCGTGAAGATGACGTCGTCGGACGTGTAGCGGTAGGGGTGGTCGGCGATCATCCGGTAGGTGAGCCCGGCGACGCTCGGGGTCGCCCGCTCCGGGGGGACGGCCGCGCCGCCGGCGGGGGAGTCCTCGGCGACCGCGATGAAGGTGTCGACGTAGTCGGTGGTGTGCATGCCACGATCCTGCGGCGGCGCCCGGGGCGCCGTCTTGGAGATTCGCGACGAGGATGGCGCCATGGGTGAGCGGGGCATCGAGGCGGACGAGCGCTCCGGCGTGCTCCACCCCGGCAACCTCGCCCGCTACCGCGCCCGGTGGTTCACGCCCGCCGCGGAGGTCGCGGACGTCGTCGAGACCTACTGGTCGGTGCAGTGGCACCTCGGCGCCGAGCGGATCGCGCAGCGCATCGTCGCCGCACCCGCCGTGACACTGTCGCTCGAGCGCGGAGCGGTGCCGGCGCCGCTGGTCGTCACCGGGGTCCACGCGCACGCCTGGGAGCGGGTCATCACGGGATCGGGGCGCGTCTTCGGCATCCGGCTGCGCCCCGCCGGGCTGGCGGTGCTCGGCGACCTCACCCCGGCCGACGTGGCCGACGCGACGCTCCCGGTCACCGCGCGCCTGGACGAGCGGCTGCACGCCCTCCTCGCCGCCCTGCCGCTCGACGCCGAGCCCGAGGTGCAGGCGGTTGCGGCCGACGCGCGCATCGCACGCGTGCTCGCGGACCGGCCCGTCCCGCCGCTGCACCTGCTGGCGAACGACGTCGTCGCACGGCTCGCCGAGCACGGCCCGGCCCCGGTCGAGGTGATCGCCGCGGGGCTCGGGGTCAGCGGGCGCACCGTGCAGCGGGCGCTGAGGGCGACGCTCGGGCAGGGCCCGAGCTGGGTGGGCCGGTGGATCCGGCTCCAGGAGGTGGTACGGCTGCTCTCCGCGCCCGACGCGCCGCCGTCGAGCGAGGTGGCCGCGATGCTCGGCTACGCCGACCAGGCGCACCTCGTCAACGACTTCCGGACCGCCGTGGGCCTGACGCCGGGCGCCTACGTTCGGTCGCTGCGCGAGCTCGGGGGGTAGTCCCGGGTGATTCAGGTCGCCATCGTGGCGTGCGTCGACGTGCCGCCCGGATCCTGCGTCGGCCGGGACCGGCGTGCTCAGGCGTCGCGCGGCACCAGCCGCAGGGTGACCTCGCGGACCGTCTGCCCGACGACGCTGCCGACGATGGCCGGGCCGTAGCGGTCGTACTTCGCGTGGTAGGCCGCGTCGATCGACGTGTGCGCCTGCGCCGGGGCGTCCGCGAAGGCGACGTCGCGCTCGACACCACCGGCCCGGACCCGGCCGGTGCCGCTGGCCACCGCGCGCACGAACCACGGGTTGGTTGGGCCGCCCGCGGAGCGCACGTAGAGGTCGTCGCCCACGCGCACGGCCCAGATGACGACGTACGGGCGCATCGTGCCGTCGGTGCGGGTGGAGGCGATCTGGAGCTCGTCGGCGCGGCCGATCCGTGCCAGCTCGTCGGCGGTCCAGGCCGTCATGGGTGTCCTCTCGGTGGGTGCGGGCCGCGACGGAGCCCGGGTCTCGCCCGCGAGGTCACGCCCCGGGATCGCGTCCCGTCCATCACACCCCGTCACGACCGGGGGAGGAAGGCCCTGCCGAGACGGGTACCGCCAGTGCCTGCCGGGCGCGTGCGCACCCCCGTAGCGTTCTGCCATGGACCACCGTGCCGAGATCCGCGACTTCCTGGCCTCGCGCAGGGCCCGGATCACCCCCACGCAGGCGGGGCTGCCGCTCTACGGCACCCACCGCCGCGTGGCCGGTCTGCGCCGCGAGGAGGTCGCGATGCTCGCGGGCGTCTCGGTCGACTACTACACGCGCCTCGAGCGCGGGAACCTCGGTGGGGTGTCCGACGGCGTCCTGGCCGCGCTGGCCACGGCGCTCCAGCTCGACGAGGCCGAGCGCACTCACCTCGTCGACCTGGCCAGGGCAGCCGGCACCAGCCCGGCGCGGGCGCGCCGGCGCCCCGCCCAGCCCCAGGTGCGGCCGAGCGTGCGGGCGATGCTCGACGCCATGACCGGCGCGCCGGCCGTGGTGCGCAACGACCGGCTCGACATCCTCGCCGTCAACGCGCTGGGTCGCGCGCTGTACTCCGAGCTCTACCGCGACCCGGTGCGGCCGGCCAACCACGCGCGGTTCGCGTTCCTCGACCCGCGCGCCAGGGA
>NZ_DAORSQ010000173.1:0-1686 GCF_035443605.1 Actinotalea sp.
GCGTCGTGCGGCAGCCGGACCGGCGTGAGCTCGGCGCCCTCGCCGTTGGCGGCGGCGAACGGGCCGAGCGGGGCGCGAACGGCCCATCCGTCGTTGAAGCGCATGCCGGCCACGAGCTGCCTCCGATCGTCGGCCGCCCGGCCGCGGCGATCGTCGCCGGTCGGTCCGTGCTGACCGAGAGCCATCATGCCAAGACCGTGCGGCGAGCG
Organism: Actinotalea sp.; assembly: GCF_035443605.1. NCBI lineage: Bacteria > Bacillati > Actinomycetota > Actinomycetes > Micrococcales > Cellulomonadaceae > Actinotalea > Actinotalea sp. The sequence continues at coordinate 210 of NZ_DAORSQ010000173.1, forward strand.
GGCGCAGCGCCCCATCTGGTGGAAGGCTCGGCCGCGACGGACCACGCGCGCGCAGGGCCGCACGCCGGGTGCGAGGTCGCCGCAGCGTCGGGCCGGGCGGACGACACCGTCGACCGGCGGTCAGGCGTTCCAGCGGAGGATGGCCGCTGACTCCTTCTCGTGGCCCAGGATCGACACGCTCGCGACCTCGAGGGGGAAGCCCTGGCCGAAGATGAGCGGGAAGTCGAGCCAGCACAGCGCCAGCACGCGCAGGGAGTGGCCGTGCGCGAAGCAGATGGCCTGGTCGACACCGGAGGCGCGCACCCTCGTCACCACGCGGGTCAGCCGGGCGCGGACGTCGTGGGCGGACTCTCCCCGCGGGCACCCGTTGAACCAGATGCGCCAGCCGGGGTGCGCGTCGCGGATCTGGTCGCTCGTCAGGCCCTCGAGGTCGCCGTAGTACCACTCGGCGAGATCCTCCTCGACCTCGACGTCCTCGAAGCCGGCGAGCGCGGCGGTGCGTCGCGCTCGCAGCCGGGGGCTGGCCAGGACGAGGCCGAAGTCCGCCGGGTCGAGCCGGGTCCGCAGGGACGTCGCCTGCTCGACACCACGCTCCGTGAGGTCGAGGTCGGTGATCGAGGTGTGCCGGCCGGACCTGCTCCACTCGGTCTCGCCGTGCCGGACGAGGTAGAGGATCGTCATGGGCCCACCCTCGCAGGTCAGGGGACGCGACGCGCGACCTGGACCTTCGCTTGACGCAACCTCTCGGTGCCCGTGAGCGTGTACCTGACATGAGCCCGTCGATCGCAGCACGCACCGTGGGTCCGCCCGGGCCCACCGGCCAGGCTGAGCCCGTCGACGTCACCGATGCCGCCGCCGCCGTGGCCGTGGCCGCTGCGGCCGACGACGGAGACGACCCGGGCGTCAGCGTGATCGTGACCGGCGGGGACCGCGACGCCGAGTTCGCCGCGTTCATGGCGGCAGCGACGGCGCCCCTGGCCCGCACCGCGTGGCTGCTGTGCGGCGACGTCCACCAGGCCGACGAGCTGGTGCAGCAGACGCTGGTCCGCACCTACCTCGCCTGGGGGCGGGCGCGCGAGCGGGACCCCCTGGCCTACGCGCGGCGCACGCTCGCCAACCAGCGGATCGAGACCTGGCGGCGTCGGCGGCGTGAGGTGCTCACCGACCCGGCCGACGTGCCCGAGTCCGGGGAGGCGTCCGGTGCCAACCGGCACGCGGAGCGCGACCAGCTGGTGCGTGCCCTGGCTGTGCTGAGCCCCCGTCAACGGCGGATCGTCGTGCTGCGCCACTTCGAGGGCCTCAGCGAGCGCGAGGTGGCCGCCGACCTCGGGATCTCCGTCGGGACGGTCAAGTCGACGGCGTCGCGCAGCCTGGCCCGGCTGCGTGAGGCGCTCGGCCAGGACGCGGGTGGCGCCGCGGTCCCGCCGTCGTCCGCCGGACCCACCGGGACCGCCACGAGCACGACCACGAGCACGAC
>NZ_DAORSQ010000173.1:1786-3514 GCF_035443605.1 Actinotalea sp.
CGCCGTCGTCCGCCGGACCCACCGGGACCGCCACGAGCACGACCACGAGCACGACGACGACGAGGAGCCGGTGATGGGACACGACGAGGACTTCGCCCAGGCGTTGCGGGACCGCGCCCACGCCGTCGCACCGCACATCGCGGTGGACACCGGCCGCGTCGTCCCGCGGGCACGGCGGCGACGGGCCGTCGCACGCGGTGCCGGCAGCCTGGCGCTGGCAGCGGTGATGGCCGGTGGTGGGTGGGTCGCCCAGGCCCAGCCGTGGTCCACCGCGGCGCCGGGGACCACGGCGCTGCCGGTCGGCGGGGGTGCCCCTGAGACCCCGAGCGCGGGCCCGACGGCCACGGCGGTCGCGCCACCCACGGTCGAGGAGCCCTTCTGGTACACCCTCGCCCAGATCTCGTCGGCTGACGGCACGCGCAGCGAGCAGGCCGAGTCCTGGCTGAGCAGGGAGCTGCCGGGCCTCCTCGTCACGGACGGCGACCTGGCCACCGCCACCGGGGTGGGACCGCGCGACGTCGTCGGCCGGTTCTTCCTCGACGGCGCGTGGGTCGACATGCTCCGTGACCCCACGGCCCTGCCGACCGACGCCGCAGCCCTGGAAGGCGTGCTGCGCGCGAGCGTCGAGCCGGACCGTCGCTCCGGGACGGACGACGAGAAGGTCTTCGGCATGGCGCGCGACCTGCTGCTCGACGGGGGGCTCCTCCCCGTCGAGCTGCGCCGGGCCGCGTGGGACGTGGCCGCCGGGCTGCCGGGGGTGACCGTCACGGACGGCAGCGACTCGACGGGCCGGGCGGGGAGCGTGCTGGCCTATCCCACGGGCGGGTCGGTCTCCACGCTCGTCGCCGACCCGCTGACCGGTCTGCTGCTGGAGCAGTCGACGGGCGACGGGTTCACCACGTACCTCGAGCAGGGGTCGGTCGTCGCCCCGCCCGTCGAGCCGACTCTGGACAATGCCGGCTGCGTCAGCTGGGCGACCTGCTGAGAGTGCTCGCCCGCGGCGGGTGGGAAGCTGGCTCCTTTGGAGCCCCCTGGTTCATCCCGATGCTGCGGTGCGCTGACATCGACCAGATCGTCCACTCCTTCTGACGCTGGGCTCACGGTCGCCTATCGGCAGGCACGGCCCAGCCCGTACGCCGCACTGGAGGGCCACGGCGTCCCGATCCACCACTACGGCCGGGAGGGGCACAGCGCGGAGGAGTCGCACAGCACCTACTGCGTCGTGGTGGACGACACCCAGCCGCTGTTCGACGCCTTCGCCCAGGGTCTACGGGCCACCGATGGCACGCTGCCGGTGTTGGGGCGCCCGCGGATCACGCGGCCTCGGCCGCGCGGGAACGCCGGCGGCCCGTCGCGCTTCAGCCTCATCGACCCGGCAGGCCACCGGGTCTGGATCATGTGCGGCGGAGTGGGTCGTCGAGCCGTCCCCGCTGCGGGAGAGCCTGCTCAATGCCATCGTGCTTGCCGATAGCACGGGATACCCGGCCTAGGCCGAGAAGGTCCCGCGGAGCGCCGTGCGCCGGGCGGGCCGGACGGACCCGGCGACGTCGGATGGCGTGGAGTTCCTGGCAGAGCTCAAGGAGTGGCTCGGGGATGGGGTGATCTGTCGCTCGGTCGTGGTCGTTGCGGGACCAGGGCGACTCGCCGGGTCGAGGGACGCGGCGCCGCGTTCGACAAGTGCCGTGGGCCCCGTGGCTGCGATGGTGATTCCCCGCGCTACCTCCGTCC
>NZ_DAORSQ010000174.1:0-3508 GCF_035443605.1 Actinotalea sp.
CGGCCGGCCCGCGGGGTGCCCAGCCGTTCGTTCATGGGGTTGACCCTACCGGCGTGAGGGGATAAGTTCATCCACACAACAAATAGTTGCCGCTCACCGAGGAGACGCCCCCATGGTCCGCATGCCCACCCCCGAGGACAAGTTCTCGTTCGGTCTGTGGACCGTCGGCTGGAACGCCCAGGACCAGTTCGGCTCCGCGACCCGCCCGGACCTCGACCCGGTCGAGTCGCTGCACCGGCTGTCCGAGCTCGGCGCGTCCCACGTGACGTTCCACGACGACGACGTCGTCCCCTTCGGCTCGAGCGCCGCAGACCGGGACCGGATCCTGGCCCGCTTCAAGGCCGCCCTGGTCGAGACGGGGATCACGGTCGAGATGGTCACGACCAACACCTTCAGCCACCCGATCTTCAAGGACGGCGCGTTCACGTCGAACGACCGCCGCGTGCGCCGCTACGGCCTGCGCAAGGTGGTCCGGAACGTGGACCTCGCCGCGGAGCTCGGCGCGGACACCTTCGTCATGTGGGGCGGGCGCGAGGGCGCGGAGTACGACTCCGCCAAGGACCTCAAGGCCGCGCACGACCGCTACGCCGAGGGCATCGACACCGTCGCCGCCTACATCAAGGACAAGGGCTACGGCCTGCGGATCGCCATCGAGCCCAAGCCGAACGAGCCCCGCGGCGACATCCTGCTGCCGACCGTCGGGCACGCGCTCGGCTTCATCGCCCAGCTCGAGCACGGCGACATCGTCGGCCTCAACCCCGAGACCGGGCACGAGCAGATGGCCGGCCTGAACTACACCTCGGGCATCGCCCAGGCGCTGTGGGCCGAGAAGCTCTTCCACATCGACCTCAACGGCCAGCGGTCCATCAAGTACGACCAGGACCTCGTCTTCGGCCACGGCGACCTGTTCTCCGCGTTCGCGACGGTCGACCTCGTCGAGAACGGCTTCCCCTCGGGCGGCCCGCGCTACGACGGCCCGCGCCACTTCGACTACAAGCCCTCGCGCACGGAGTCGATCCAGGGCGTGTGGGAGTCCGCGGCGGCCAACATGGCCACCTACATCCTGCTCAAGGAACGGGCGCAGGCCTTCCGGGCCGACCCCGAGGTCCAGGCGGCGCTCGAGGAGGCCGGCGTGCTCGAGCTCGCCACCCCGACCCTGGCGCCGGGCGAGACCCTCGCCGACCTGCTCGCCGACCGGAGCGCCTTCGAGGAGCTCGACATCGCGGCGGTCGCCGCCCGCGGCTTCGGCTTCGTCCGCCTCAACCAGCTGGCCCTCGAGCACGCCCTCGGCGCCCGCTGACCCACCCCGCACCCGGGCCCCGACCGTCGACGGTCGGGGCCCGGCCTCTCGAAGGAGCCGCAGCGATGGTCCTCGTCGCCGGGGTGGACTCGTCCACCCAGTCCTGCAAGGTCGTCGTGCGCGACGCGACGACGGGGGCGCTCGTGCGCTCCGGCCGTGCCACCCACCCCGACGGCACCGAGGTCGACCCGGCCCACTGGTGGACGGCGCTGCAGGCGGCCCTCGCCGATGCGGGCGGGCTCGACGACGTCGCAGCGCTCGCCGTGGGCGGGCAGCAGCACGGGATGGTGGCGCTGGACGCCGACGGCTCCGTGGTGCGCGACGCGCTGCTGTGGAACGACACGCGCTCCGCCGGCGCGGCCGTCGACCTCATCGCCGAGCTCGGCGACGGCGACCCGGCTGCCGGTGCCGCCGCGTGGGCCGCGGCGATCGGCTCGGTGCCCGTCGCGTCGCTCACGGTGACCAAGCTGCGCTGGCTCCGGGACCACGAGCCCGCGAGCGCCGCCCGCGTGGCCGCCGTCGCGCTGCCGCACGACTGGCTGACCTGGCGGCTGGCGGGCTACGGCCCGGCGGCCGAGGGCTGTGTCCCGGACCTGACCGCGCTGACCACCGACCGCTCGGACGCGTCGGGCACCGGCTACTGGTCGCCCGTCGACGAGGCCTACCGGCCCGACCTGCTGCGCCTGGCCCTGGGGCACGACGTCGTGCTGCCGCGCGTGCTCGGGCCGGGCGAGGTGGCCCAGCGCGTGCCGCGCGCCGGGGCGACGGACCTGCTGCTCGGCGTCGGCGCGGGGGACAACGCCGCGGCGGCGCTGGGCCTGGGCATGGTGCCCGGTGACGTCGCCGTCTCGATCGGCACCTCTGGCGTGGTCTCGGCCATCAGCCCGGCACCGACCACCGATGCGTCCGGTCTCGTCACGGGCTTCGCGGACGCGACCGGCGCCTACCTGCCGCTGGTGTGCACGCTCAACGCGTCGCGCGTGCTCGATGCCGCAGCGCGCCTGCTCGGCGTCGACCACGCGGGGTTGTCCACCCTCGCGCTCGCGGCCCCGGCCGGCGCCGACGGCCTCGTCCTCGTGCCCTACCTCGAGGGCGAGCGCACGCCCAACAAGCCCGACGCCACGGGCGCGCTGCACGGCATGCGGCTGGCCAACACCACACCGGCGCACCTCGCGCGCGCCGCCGTGGAGGGCATGCTGTGCGCGCTGGCCGACGGCCTCGACGCCCTGCGCGCGCAGGGCGTGCCCGTGGCGCGCGTGCGGCTCATCGGCGGCGGCGCGCGCTCCGAGGCGGTCCAGGCGATCGCCCCGAGCGTGCTGGGGCTGGACGTCACCGTGCCGGCTCCCGGCGAGTACGTGGCGGACGGCGCGGCACGCCAGGCGGCCTGGGCGCTCTCGGGCGCCGCGACCCCGCCGGACTGGGCGCCGACCACGGGCACCGTGGTGCGCACCGGCACGCCGGAGCCGCGCGTGCGCGAGCAGTACGCCGCGGTGCGGGACATGACGGCCGTCCGCCCGGGAGCCTGACCCGCCCGGACCCACCGCTCGAACGGGGGTCGCCGCTCCCCCGGCTGTGCCAGGCTGGGCCCGTCCGGGCCGCGTCGGCCCGGCGCCGACGCAGGGCGCTCGCAGTACGGCGCGCGTCGGACAACGGCGTCCGACGTCGAGGCCTCGTACCCCCGGGGTGCGGGGCCTCGATCGTTCGGGGACGGCTGGTCCTTCGACGCTGGTCTCTGTAGACTGCGATCGAAGAAGGAGGTCCCGTGACGTCGACGACGGCGCAGCGCGCGCTCGCGGACGCGACCGCGGAGGGCTGGGCGCACACGCTGCGCGCGCTCGCGGACCCCGTGCGCCTGCGCATCGTCTCGGTGGTCGCCACGAGCCCGACGGGGCAGGTCGGCGCCGGGGAGATCGCCGACGCCTGCGCCGTCACGGCGCCAACGGTCTCGCACCACCTGCGCGTGCTCCGTGACGCCGGGGTGCTCACGTCGCAGCGGCGCGCCACCGCCGTGCTCTACCGGCTCGCCCCCGCGACGGAGCGCGTCGTCCCGGCGCTGCTGGCCGCGCTCGCCCCGGGCGAGGGCCGGCCGGGGCACGACGACGCGCGCACCGGGTCCGCCTCGCCGTCCGGGCACCGCACCGGCGCAGGGCTCGACGCCGCGGTCGAGCGGGACCTCGTCGAGCGCCTCGCGCGCGAGCACCCCGGCGT
>NZ_DAORSQ010000175.1:0-3399 GCF_035443605.1 Actinotalea sp.
GATGTAGTTTTTGTCATCGTCGGGCGTGTAATCGGCGTTCGACCGGGTGCCCGGCGCGACCGTGCTGCTCCACCAGGGCGAGACGTGGCTCGTCGGGCTGACCCCCGATGCCGACGACCAGGCGCTGCTCGCGGCGGCCCAGGGCCACGGTGCCGTGCGGGAGTTCACCCCGGTGGTGCCGACGCTGGCGGAGATCTTCCGGGAGGTCGTGACGTGAGTGCTCAGGAGGCTCGTGCGGTGCGCGCGCAGCGGTCCGATGCGATGAGCGGCTGGTCGGCGGTGCGCGTGGTCGCCGGTCGCGAGATCGCCGTCAAGCTGCGGGACAAGGGCTTCATCGGCTCGACCCTCTTCATGCTGCTGCTCGTGGTCGCCGCGACCGTGATCCCCGTGCTCCTGAGCCAGCAGACGCCGTCCCTGCGCGTGGCCGTGCAGGGCCCGGCGGCCGCCCAGGCCGTCGAGCTCGCGGCGGCGCTCGGGGTCCAGGCCCAGGAGTCCGACGCCGAGGTACCACCGGCGCTCGCGCTGCTGGGGGCCGGCGGGCTGCCCGCCGCCGATCTCACGAGCGTCGAGGTCGAGCCCGGCGGCGACATCGAGCGCCTCGTGCTGGACGGTGACGTCGCGGCCGCCGTCGTCGGCGACGACCTCGAGGCGCTGCGCGTGCTCGGCGCCCAGGGCGTGCCGGGCGAGGTCGACGTGCTCGTCCGGGCGGCCGCCACCCAGCTGCAGATCGCGCAGGCCGCGCAGGACGGCGCGCTGACCGACGAGCAGGTGCTGGCGCTGACCAGCCCCGCGCCGCCGACGGTGGAGCTGCTCGACGCGCGCCCCACGGGCTCGGTGCCGCCGGAGCTCCTCGTCATCGTCTTCGCGTTCCTCTTCTACCTGTCCGTGCTGACGTTCGGCATGTCCATCGCGCAGAGCGTGGTCGAGGAGAAGCAGTCCCGCGTGGTGGAGCTGCTCGTCGCGGCACTGCCCGTGCGGTGGCTGCTGGCCGGCAAGGTGCTCGGCAACACCGTCATGGCCGTCGGGCAGATCGTCGTCATCCTCGGCGCCGGCCTCGTCGGGGCGATGGTCGGCGGGCAGGGCGAGGTGCTGCGCCAGGTGCTCGGGGCGTCGGGCTGGTTCGTGCTGTTCTTCGTCCTCGGCTTCGTCATGCTGGCCTGCCTGTGGGCCGTCGCCGGGTCGCTCTCCTCGCGCGTCGAGGACCTGCAGTCCACGACGGTCGTCATGCAGGTGCTCGTCATCGTGCCGTTCTTCGCGGCGATCTTCGCGATCGACCCGGGTCCCACCCAGCGCGTGCTGTCCTTCATCCCGTTCACCGCGCCGCTGCTCATGCCGGCGCGCGTGGTGCTCGGCAACGCCGCGCCGTGGGAGCCCGTGGTGGCGGCCCTCGTCGTGCTCGTCACCGCGGTGCTCTTCGTCCTGCTCGGCGCTCGGCTCTACGAGGGCTCCGTGCTGCACACGACCTCACGACTCAAGGCCCTGCAGGCCTGGAAGGGGGCCACCCGATGACCCCGGTCCCGCAGCTCACCCCCGTCACCCTCGGCACGCCGCTCACCCCCGGCGCGACGCGCGTGCTGCTGCTCGGGGCCGGCGAGCTCGGCAAGGAGGTCGCGATCGAGCTCCAGCGCCTCGGCGCCGAGGTCATCGCGGTGGACCGGTACGCGGACGCCCCCGCGATGCAGGTGGCGCACCGCGCGCACGTGGTCGACATGCTCGACGCCGACGCGCTGCGGGGCGTGCTCGCCGCCGAGCGGCCGCACGTCGTCGTGCCCGAGATCGAGGCCATCGCCACCGCCGTGCTCGCCGACGTCGAGGCGACCGGGGTCCGCGTGGTGCCCACCGCGCGCGCGACCCGACTGACCATGGACCGTGAGGGCATCCGGCGGCTCGCCGCCGAGGAGCTCGGCCTGGCGACCTCCCCGTACCGCTTCGTCGACTCCCTGCCGGACCTGCGCGACGCCGTCGGCGCCCTGGGTCTGCCGTGCGTGGTCAAGCCCGTCATGTCGTCGTCGGGCAAGGGGCAGTCGGTCCTGCGGACCGCGGCGGACGTCGAGGCGGCGTGGGCCTACGCCCAGACCGGCGGGCGGGTCGCGGCGGGAGCCGGCGCCGGCGGCGCGGGCGCGGTGCGGGTCATCGTCGAGGGGTTCGTGCGGTTCGACTCCGAGATCACGCTGCTCACCGTGCGCCACGCGGGCGGGACGACGTTCTGCGACCCCGTGGGGCACACCCAGGTGGACGGTGACTACCGCGAGTCGTGGCAGCCGGCAGCGCTGCCCGACGGCGTGCTGGGCCGCGCGCAGGCGATGGCCGCGACGGTCACCGCGGCGCTCGGCGGGTGGGGCGTGTTCGGGGTGGAGCTCTTCGTCGTCGGCGACGACGTGCTGTTCTCCGAGGTCTCCCCGCGCCCGCACGACACGGGGCTGGTGACCCTGGTCTCGCAGGACCTCTCCGAGTTCGCCCTGCACGCGCGCGCCGTGCTGGGGCTGCCGGCCGGCGACGTGCTGCGGCTGGGCGGCCCGGACCAGGCAGCCGCGGCGTCGTGCGCCGTGCTCGCCGAGGGCAACGGGGTGCCGGTGTTCGGCGGGGTCGAGGCGGCGCTGGCGGTGCCGACCGCCCAGGTGCGGCTGTTCGGCAAGCCCGTGGTCGCCGGGCGGCGCCGGGTCGCGGTGACGCTGGCCCGCGGCGCGGACGTCGAGCGGGCCAGGGAGCGCGCGCGCACGGCGGCCGCGGCCCTCACGGTCACCCTCACCTGACCCGGTGGGCGCCGACCGAGGGGAGCGCGGGGTCGAGGACCACCTCGAGGTGGGCGTCGGGCCGTGGCCGGGCGGGCCGGCGGCGTGGCCGACCGACCCCCGCCTCGACCCCGACCTGCTCGCCCACGGCGACCGGCGCAACGTCGTCGACCGCTACCGCTACTGGACGGTCGAGGCGATCGTCGCCGACCTCGACCGCACGCGGCACCCGTTCCACGTGGCGATCGAGAACCTCGCGCACGACTTCAACATCGGGTCCGTCGTACGGACCGCGAACGCCTTCAACGCGGCCTCGGTGCGCGTGGTCGGCCGGAAGCGGTGGAACCGCCGCGGCGCGATGGTGACCGACCGCTACCTGCACGTGGAGCACCACGACGACGCGACGGCGCTCGCCGCCTGGGCTGCCGAGGCGGGGATCCCGGTGGTCGGCGTCGACAACCTCCCGGGCTCGGTCCCGCTCGAGACGTTCGACCTGCCGCGCGAGTGCGTGCTGCTGTTCGGGCAGGAGGGCACCGGCCTCTCTGACGCCGCGCGCTCGGTCTGCGCCGCGACGGTGTCGGTGGCGCAGTACGGCTCGACCCGCTCGATCAACGTCGGCGCGGCGGCGGCCGTGGCGATGCACGCCTGGATCAGGCGTCACGTGTTC
>NZ_DAORSQ010000176.1:0-3383 GCF_035443605.1 Actinotalea sp.
CCTGCGCCGCTACCTCGAGCGCGCCCAGCACGCCGTCCTGACCACCGGGGCGGGCGCGGAGGCACTGCGGCTGCTCGCCGTGGGGCAGGTCGACCTCGTGCTGCTCGACCTCGGGCTGCCCGACATCGACGGGACGGACGTCCTGCTCGCCGCGCGCGCGGCGCGGCCCCCCGTCCCGGTGATCGTGCTCAGCGCGCGCAGCACCCTGCCGGATCGGATCACCGGGCTGACGCTCGGCGCTGACGACTACGTCACCAAGCCCTTCAGCCCGGCCGAGGTCGTGCTGCGGGTGGGCGCGGTGCTCGCCCGGGTCGCCGGGGCGGCCGCACCCGAGTCGGTCCCCACCTACGGCGGCGGCCGGCTGAGGATCGACGCCGCCGCGCACCAGGCGTGGCTCGACGACGTGGCGCTGGACCTCACCGCCACGGAGTGGGGCGTGCTTGCCACGCTCGCCGGCACGTCCGGTCGGGTCTTCTCCCGCTTCGAGCTCGTCAACCGGGTGCGCGGCTACGAGTTCAGCGGGTACGAGCGCAGCATCGACTCGCACGTCAAGAACCTGCGCCACAAGCTCGGCCCGGACGGCGCCGCGATCGTCGCCACGGTCATCGGCGTGGGCTACCGGCTGGGCTGGTCCCGTGACGACTGACGGCACGGGCACCGACGACACGCGCACGGGCAGGGCCTTCCCGTCCCCCGCCGTCGCACCGACCGCTGGCGCTCCGACCGCGGGCCCACCGGACCGGCCCACCCGCGGGGCCGGGCTGGGTCCGCTCGGGCGTCGCCTGGTGCTGGCGTTCTCGCTGGTCAGCCTGGTCGCCGTCGGCCTGCTGTCCCTGGCGGCCCAGCAGGCCGTCGACCGCGGTCTCACCGCCTCGAGGGAGGCCGGGCTGTGGACCGTGGCGACCGACACCGCCCAGGCCGCCGCGCTGGCCCACCGGACCGCCGGGGGCTGGGCCGAGGCCGACCTTGCGCCGGCGATCGCCGTCGCCGCGCAGGCCGGGGCGCGGGCGAGCATCCGCGACGCCGCGGGCGCCGTGCTCGCCGGCGAGGGTGCCCCCGGCGAGGACAGCAGCGAGGACGGCAGCGAGGACAGCAGCGGGGACGGTGGCGGCGGGGGCACCGGCGCTGGCGCTGGCGCCGAGCGGGCCGGCGGGACGACCGCGGACGTGGTGGTCGACGGCGCCGTCGTCGGCAGCGTGCAGGTCGGGTACCAGGGCAACGCCTCCGCCGGCGCCGCCGCGCGCGCCGAGGCACGCGGCCGGGAGATCGCCTGGTCGTGGATCGTCGGGGCAGCCGCGCTCGCGCTCGGCCTCGCTGTCCTGGCCGGGTGGCTCGTCACGCGCTGGTTGACCGCGCCGCTGACCTCGCTCACCGCGGTGGCCAGGGCGTTCGCCCGGGGGGACCGTGGGGTGCGTGCCGTCGTGGGCGGCACGGGCGAGCTCGGCGACCTCGCCCGTGGGTTCAACGAGGCCGCCGACTCGGTCGAGCGCAACGCCCAGGCCCGCCGGCAGATGGCCGCCGACGTCGCGCACGAGCTCCGCACCCCCCTCACCGCGCTGCAGGCCGGCCTGGAGGAGCTCCGGGACGGGCTCGCCGTGGCCGACGCCGGGACGCTGTCCCGCCTGCACGACCAGTCCCTGCGCCTGGGCCGGGTGGTCGAGGACCTGGGGGTCCTGGCGAGCGCGGACGACGCCGTCGCCGGCTGGGCTGCCGGGCGCACCGACCTGGCCCGCATCGTCGAGGCGGAGCTCGCGGCGCGTGCCGCGGAGCTGCGCGCCGCCGGCGTGGAGGTCGGGCTCGTTGCGCTGACGCCGTGCTCGGTGCTGGCCGACACCGGCCGGATGCACCAGGTGGTGGGCAACCTGCTGGCCAACTGCGCCCGGCACTGCCGCGCCGGTGACACCGTCGCGGTCCGGCTGAGCCCTCAGGGCGGCGAGGCCGTGCTCGTCGTCGCGGACTCCGGCCCCGGCATCGCGCAGGACGACCTGCCCCGGGCGCTCGACCGCTACTGGCGCGGTCCGGGGGCACGGGTGCCCGGCTCGGGGCTGGGGCTCGCCGTGGTCCGGGAGATCGTCACCGCGCACCGGGGCAGCGTCGAGGTGACGTCCGATGCCGGCACGACCGTCACCGTGCGTCTCCCGCTGGTGCAGGGCTGAGCGCCCGGCCCGGGCGCCCGTCCGTGGGCGTCAGGACGCCTGCTCGCCCGCCCCGACGCTCACGCGCGCCGCGGGGAGGGTGCACGAACCGTCCGTGGCCAGCCGTCGCACCAGGGCGTAGCCCACGAGCAGGATCCCCGTGGCACCGAGCCACGGCTGGATCGGTGCGAACCACTGCAGGGCACCCGCGTACCCCAGGGCGATGAGGGCGAGCTTGTTGCACACGGGGCAGCCCACGGCGAGGAACGTCAGCACGGTGCCGGCCATACCCGTCCGGCTCTGCGCCGCGGCCAGGGCATCGAGGTCGCCGTCCTGCGCCCCCGCCGGCTCGGTCGAGCCCGGCACGCGCACGTAGGTGGCGAACAGCAGGCCCGACAGCACCGAGGTGACGAGCAGCACCGGCCATGCCCAGGCCGTCGTCGCGACCTCCCGGCCGAAGACGGGGTTGGGGATCATCGCCGTCGGGACGGCCACCACGACCACCGTCACCGCGGCGGTCACCGCGGCCACGACGTAGCGGCGCGCCGTCCAGGTGCGCAGGGTCCCCGCCGCCGCGGACAGCTCGGCCCGCCATCGTTGCGCAGTCATACCCCCTAGGGTATATCGGAAGGACGTGTCCGCAACGCGCACGGACAGCCGCCGCGAGGAGGATCATCGGAAGGGACGCAGGTCGCAGCCCACCGCTGGACGTACCCCCCTGGGTATGCGACCTGAGTCCCGGACGCACGTGCCGGACGCGCCCTAGCCTCGATCACAAGACATCCCACGAGTAAGGACCCCCGCATCATGAAGATCGTCGTCGTCGGTGGAGTGGCAGCAGGCATGTCGATCGCGGCACGCGCGCGCCGGCTCGACGAGTTCGCCGAGATCGTCGTCTTCGAGCGCGGACGGCACGTCTCGTTCGCCAACTGCGGCCTGCCGTACCACATCGGGGAGACCATCAAGGAGCGCGACCGCCTCATGCTCCAGACCCCCGCCAGCCTGCGGGAGTCGCTGGACATCGACGTCCGCAACGGCGTCGAGGTGCTCAGCGTGGACCGCGCAGCCAAGACCGTGCACGTCAAGGTCAGGGACACCGGCGAGGAGTACGACGAGTCCTACGACGCCCTGGCCCTGACCCCCGGTTCGGAGCCGGTGCGGCCCCGGCTGCCCGGGATCGACCTGCCCTCCGTGCACGTGCTGCGCCGGATCGGCGACATGGACGTCATCAAGCGCGCGGTCGACGGC
>NZ_DAORSQ010000177.1:0-3335 GCF_035443605.1 Actinotalea sp.
GGCGGCGGCCGGATCGGCGGTCCCCTCCTCGGGATGCTCACCGCGCTCGGGGCCTGTGCGCAGTTCACCGACCGTCGGCCGCTCCCCGTGCTCGAGCGCTCGACCGGCGCGCGGCAGGTGGACCTGGACACCCTGCTCGTGACGTCCGACGTGCTCGTCGTCGCGCTCCCGCTGAACGACTCGACCCGCGGAACCATCGGCGCCGCGGAGCTGGCTCGACTGCCGCGCGGCGCCACGCTGGTCAACACCGCCCGCGGTCCGGTCGTCGACGAGGCGGCGATGCTCGCCGCGCTGCGCGACGGGAGGCTCGCGGCCGCTGGCCTCGACGTGCACGGGGACGAGCCGCTCGGTGCGGACCACCCGCTGCTCGAGCTGGAGAACGTCGTCATCACACCGCACCTGGGCGGGTCGACGCTCGAGTGCGACCTCGAGCTCGTCGACGGGCTGCTCACGGCGCTCGACCGCACGCACCACTGACCCGGGCACCGGCCTTGGCACTGGCCGACGAGACGCGGCCCACCACACGCGCCCACCACCCACAATGGCACCGTGCACCACCGGACCAAGAACATCCAGGACAGACCCACGCTGGCGCGGATCCTGCGGGCCGCGCTGCCCGGCGCAGAGCTCCGCGAGGCCAGCGAGCTCTCCGACGGCTTCTTCAACGTGGCGTACCGCCTGCGCGCCACGGACGGGCGTGACGTCGTGGTCAAGGTCGCGCCGGCGCCCGACGTCCCGGTGATGAGCAGCGAGCGCGACCTCATGCACGCCGAGGTCGCGGCGATGCGGATGGTGGCCGAGCGGGACCCGGGGGTGCCGGCACCGCGAGTCATCCACTTCGACCCGTCGGGTCGGGTGTGCAGCGCGCCCTATGTCGTGATGAGCGTGCTGCCGGGCATCAGCCTCGCCGCCGCCGAGGCGACGCTCACCCTCGCGGCCGGCGAGTCCGTGCGCCGCGAGGTGGGCCGGCTGACCCGGCTGATCAACGAGATCACCGGTCCGGCCTTCGGCTACCTCGCTCAGCCGGCCCTGCAGGGCCCGACATGGGCGGACGTCTTCACGACGATGATGGACGGTGCGCTCGCCGACGCCGAGCTCATGGCCGTCGACCTCCACGTCGCGCCGGACGAGGTCCGCGCGCTGCTGCGGCGTGACCGCGACGTCCTCGACGAGGTCGGGACCCCGCGGCTGGTCCACTGGGACCTGTGGGCGGGCAACGTCTTCGTCGAGGACGGCGCGGTCACGGGGCTCATCGACTGGGAGCGGAGCCTGTGGGGCGACCCGCTGCTCGAGGTCGGCTTCCGTACCTACGCGGCCGACGCGGCGTTCCTCGAGGGCTACGGCCGCGGCGACCTGACCCCGACCGAGCGCCGCCGAGCGCTCTGGTACGACGTGTACCTGCTCGTCATCGCCGCCCAGGAGGGTGCCTTCCGGCACTACGCGACGACCGACATCCACGACTGGGCGACCGGCCTGCTGCCCGGGCAGGTCGCCCAGCTCGTGCGGCGGGACGCCGACCGGCTCGGTTGAGCGGGCCCCGCCGTCCGCCCACGGGTCGACGACGCCGGCCGCGGCGGCGTGTCGCTCGCGACACGCCGCCCGAATCCACGACGAGACTTGCGCACCTCGTGTCGTATCGATTCGATAGAGTCCATGCGACAGGGTCGTCGCGCCCTGCTCGACCCGACGACAACGCGGAGCCCGTTCGTCATGCCCAAGGACCTCACGGTCGGCCGCCCCTGGCGCGTCATCCTCGTGTTCGCCGTCCCCCTGCTCCTGGGCAACGTCGTGCAGCAGCTCTACCAGTTCGTGGACGCCGTCGTCGTCGGCCGGGTGCTCGGTGTCCAGGCGCTCGCCGCCGTCGGGGCGACGGGCAGCTTCCTCTTCCTGCTGATCGGCTTCGCCTGGGGCCTGACCTCGGGGTTCGCGATCCCCACCGCGCAGGCGTTCGGGGCGGGCGACGCCCGCGGGGTGCGCCGTTCGGTCGCCGCCGGGACGCTGCTGACGGCAGCGACGACCCTCACCATCACCGTCGTCGCACCGCTCATCGCCGAGCCGATGCTCCGGCTGCTCCGCACCCCCGAGGAGCTCATGGCCCAGGCGACCGTGTTCACGGTGGTCAGCTTCCTCGGCGCGGGGACGACGATGTTCTTCAACTACCTCGCAGCCGTGATCCGGGCGATCGGGGACTCACGGACCCCGCTGGTCTTCCTCGTGATCAGCTGCCTGCTGAACATCGTGCTCGTGCTCGTCGCCGTGCCGGTGCTCGGGCTCGGCGTGGCCGGCGCGGCCCTGGCCACGGTGCTGTCGCAGGGCGTGGCCGTCGCGCTCACCCTGCTGCACGTCATCAGGGCGGTCCCCGTGCTGCACGTGCATCGCGCGGACTGGCACGTCACCCGAGCCGAGATCCGCCATCACCTCAGCCTCGGCCTGCCGATGGGTTTCCAGGCCTCGATCATCGCGATCGGGATCCTGGCCGTCCAGGTACGGCTCAACGAGCTGGGCTCGGAGGCCGTCGCCGCGTACACCACCGCAGCGCGCGTCGACGGCCTCGCGGTCACGCTGCTGGCCTCGCTCGGCCTGGCGGTCTCGATGTACGCCGCGCAGAACCTCGGCGCCGGGCACGCCGAGCGCATCCGGACCGGGGTCGTGCAGGGCCTGTGGCTCTCGGCAGGGGTGGCCGTGCTGATCGGGGTCGGCGTCATCGCCGGCGGCGCCGGGCTCGTGCGGCTGTTCGTCGGCGACGGCGAGGACCACGTGGTGGCGTTGGCGACGTACTACCTGCACGTCAACGGCGCGCTGTACGTGATCCTGGGCGCGCTGTTCGTGCTGCGGGGCGCGCTGCAGGGCCTCGGGCACCGGGTCGTGCCGACGTTGACCGGCGTGCTCGAGCTCATCTTCCGGGTCGGCGCCGCCGTCGTCCTGGGTGCCACGTGGGGGTTCGAGGGCGTGGTCTGGGGCAACCCGCTGGCCTGGACCGCGGCGCTCGCCCTGCTGGTCGTGGCGTACCTGCGCGCGCACCGCGAGATGGACGGACTCGTCTCGCGGCACGCGGACCGGTCGAGGCGGCTGGCCGGGCAGCAGCCGCAGCCGCAGCCGCAGCCGCAGCCGGACATCGGACCGCCCATGCCGGCTCACGCGGAACGGCATCTCGGGCCCGGGAGGGTCGAGCGGTGCGCAGCGCCCGTGCGGGCTTCCCGCCGGCGCACCACCCCGTGGCGACGCTCCGCGCCGACGCGGTAGGTCTCCTCGGCGCCGTTCGGCTCGGCAGCAGGCTCAGGACCGGGTCAGCTCGAGCAGTCGCACGCCGTGAGCCGGCACGTCGAGCGCCAGGG
>NZ_DAORSQ010000178.1:0-3309 GCF_035443605.1 Actinotalea sp.
CGGCCCGGTCAGGCGGCCGATGCCTTTGCGCTCGCTCGAGGTGAGCACCCGGCCGTCGGCGCGGTACTCCAGGCGGAAGGTCGCCCTGGTCACCCACAGCTCGAGCTCGCCGGACCTCACCACCACGTGCTCGTCGAGCTCGGTCACCACGACCGGGAGGCGGGCGTCGTCGGTCAGCGCGAAGTCCGGCCAGACCTCCCTGGCGCCGGTGAAGTGCTCGATCGTCACGGCCAGGACCCCGGGCATCGGCGCCCGGACCGTCAGGGTCAGCTCGGGGTTGCTCAGCGTGTCCCCGCGGTGCTCGACCCGACGCGTCGGGGAGTAGAGCCGGACCTCGCTGCCGTCTTCCGCGAGCTCGACGTCGTGCACCTGCACCGGGTGCAGCGCGGAAAAGCCCTCGCGCACCCGCCAGTAACCCTCGGTGAACTTCATCGTCGGCCCGTCCTCACCCGATCCGGAAGATGCGTGAGGTGGCTTCCTCGACGCTGGTCGTCACCTGCAGGACCCCGTCACCGGACCAGCCGGCCCCCCATCCCGCTGCCGCGCGCGGGAAGACCTGCTGCACCGCCGGGGACCCGCCCCTCAGGTGCGGCAGGGCGAGCTGTGCCGACGCGCCACCGCCGCGACGCCAGACCGTGACCCAGGTCGGGCCGCGCTCGCCCGGAGCCGGCCGCAGGCCGGTCGCGATCCAGTCGTCCGCCCAGCCGACGAGCCCCAGCGGCCAGAACGGGACCGTCGTGGTCATCACCCCGAGCAGCTGACGATGGAGCGCGACCGCCTCACGGACCAGGCCGAGGCGCGCCTCGTCCATCCGACCCACGAAGCCCGACAGGTAGAGCCGACCGAGCACGCCGGCTGCCAGGGTGAAGGCCGCCCGCTCGTCGGTCATCTCCTGCTGGGCGTAGGCCCAGTTGCCGGCCTGCTCGGGCAGGATCGACATCGGCGCCGCGGCGGCGATCGCCGCATACAGCAGCGGGTCGCACTGGTCCGAGGTCGACTGGAGGTGGGTCCTGACCAGGGCGGCGTCGTCGGCGCGCATGGCGCCCGAGGCGCAGTTCTCCAGCAGCAGCCCAGGGTGGCGCTCGGCGATCCCGTCCAGCCAGTCCATCCAGGCGCGGTTGTGCCCGAGCAGCCCTGCGCCAGCTGCCACGTCCCGGCTGTCCGTCCCGGTGCCCGGCGTCGTGTTGTAGTCGAGCTTGAAGAAGCCGACGCCGTAGCTGTCCACGAGGCGGGCGACGGTGTCGTCCAGGTGCTTGCGGGCCGCGGCGTCACGCAGGTCCAGGTGGAGTCGCCCGGACTCCTGCACCCGCACCCCACGGCGGGAGAAGAACGCCGAGGCCGGCAGCCGCTCGGCCATCGGCGAGCGCACGCCGACCACCTCGGGCTCGAGCCAGAGTCCCGGGGTCATCCCCGCGGCACGGATGCGCTCCATGGTCGCGTTCAGGCCGGAGGGGAACCGCTGGGTCGACTCCCGCCACTCGCCGACGCCGTCCCACCACTCGCCGTCGTCGGCGTACCAGCCCGCGTCGACGCAGAAGACGTCCGCCCCGAGCGCGGCAGCGCCGTCGATCAGGGGCTTCTCCTTCTCCTCGTCCGGGTCGCCGAAGAGGGTGTTCATGTAGTCGTTGTAGATCACCGGCAGCGGGCCCCCGGGGCCGCGCAGCGCACGACGCTGCAGCGTGAGCTCTGCGACCGACGCCTGCCAGTCCCCGCCGACGACGACCACCGAGACCGGCACGCTGACGAAGGTGTCCCCGGGCGCGAGGACCTCGCTCCACTGGTGATCGGCCTCGACCGGGCCGGTCGCGGCCACGTGCAGGCCGTCGACGTCCTCGCCGACCTCCCAGCCCCATGCGCCGGGGTGCTCGACCTGCCACGCGATGCTCGCCGAGTCGTCGTGCGCGGTGAGGATCCCCATGGGGAGCCACTCACCCGACGACCACGAGCTCGTCGACCGCAGGGCGCAGCGGGTCCGCGGCGGGTGCGGGTTGACGGCGACGTTCTGGTCCGGAGCCCCTGCCTCACGCAGCCGCGTGCGTTCCCACCGGTTCTCGGTCGCCCAGCCGGTGCGTGCCCACAGCACGTCCAGGTCGTCCACGGCGCCGAGGTAGGTCGGCGCCAGGCCGAGGGACAGGCTCGTGACGGCCTCGACCAGGACCCCTCGCCCGGCCGTCGGCTCCACGGTCAGCTCGGTCCAGGTCCGCGCGGCACTGACGCCATCGCGCAGCTCGAGGACCGTGACCACGAGCAGGCCGGTCAGGGAGTCACGCTGGGTCACGCGCAGCGTGTCGAGTCCCGGCTCGCGCACGGCCCGCGCACCCACGAACCGCAGCGCTGCGCCGATCTCGGTGTCGGAGATCCGCGGGCTGCCGGGCCGGCGCCCGACCTCGGGGGCGAGCACCTCCACGAGCCGGCGCGCCGGCCCGGTGCGCAGCCCGAACCCACGGCCCGCCAGGCCCACGACTCCGACCGGGCGGTCGGGGTCGACGTCGAGGTGCAGCTCGATGAGGCCGTTGCCCCAGACGATCCGCCCGTCTCGACCCTCGACGACCTGAGCCCGGCTCATCGGGCGACCTCCGGGCGCCCGGCGCGCATGCCGCCCCCCGCGAGCGGCGCCCGGAGGGCGTGCGGGGAGCCGGCAGCCACCGGGCCCTGGGGGGACGAGACAGACACGAGACCTCCTGCGCGACACTGCGACGTCGGCGACCCGCGACGCTCAGCGGCGGGGCTCGACGCTGGGCTGCGGCTAGTTACATCGTTGTATGTGAGTGTAGACGCACCAGACGGCACGTCCGCAAGAGGCTCGGGCATCACGTTGGCAGTGCCATGCTCGCCGGGTGCCATCCCCGCGCCCGACCGTCCTGGTGGACATGTCCCTGCACCCGCTGGCCGAGGCCAGGCTCCGGTCCCTCGCCGACGTGCGGCGGCTGCCGGCCGGTGGCCCCGAGCGGGTCGACGCGCTCGCATGGGCCGACGGCCTCCTCGCCTACGGCGCCCCGACGCGACGGGAGCTCGCCGACGCCGGGCGGATCCGCGCGATGGCGGTGCACCTCGCACCGACCGATGTCCGTGACGACGCCCGCGACAGGGGTGTCGCCGTGATCGAGTCGACCCGGCTGTGGCGCACGGACGCCGAGCACACCCTCGCGCTGATCCTCGCGACGCTGCACCGGGTGCCGGCAGCCGACGCGGCCGTCCGCGCAGGTCGCTGGCCGCACGAGGACCTCAAGGTGCCCTACTCCGGGCGAGACCTCGCCGATGCGCGGGTGGGTGTGCTCGGCGGCGGCCGGATCGGCGGTCCCCTCCTCG
>NZ_DAORSQ010000179.1:0-3284 GCF_035443605.1 Actinotalea sp.
CGCGCCCTCGTCGAGGTCGGCCCGCCCGGGGTCCACCGACGCCGCTGCGTCCCAGAAGTGCCGGAGGGGCTCCATCCCCTCGGCGTAGTCCCACACGAATGCGGCGACCCGACCGCCGGGCACGACGACGCGCAGCTGCTCGCGCACGGCAGCGGGGGCGTCCGGGAGGAAGTTCAGCACGAGGCCGCTCACGGCGGCGTCGAGCGAGCGGTCGGGTACCGGCAACGCGTCGGCGGCAGCCACCTCCACGCTCACCCGGAGGTCCAGCGCGGCGCGCCGCGCCGCCGCGACGAACGCCTCGGACCGGTCGACGGCCAGGACGCTCGCTGGCGTCGCACCGGCGATCAGCGCTGCGGTGAGCGAGCCTGTGCCGCAGCCGACGTCGAGCCACCGCAGTCCGGCGGGGGCACCGAGCCAGGCGACGAACACCGGCGCGACGAGCCTGCTCCAGCGGCCCATGTACGCCTCGTAGGCGTCGGCGTCGGCGAACACGTCACCCATCACCCGAGGATCCGAGGGCGGCCCCGTGGCGTCAAGGCCCGACGGTCCGCCCGGCCGCTCCTCCGCGCCCCCTGTCGCGGGTGTCGGTGGGTCGATCTAGCGTGGCCCGTGATGCGGCCACCTGCCGAGGGGCCGCCACGGGAGGGGAGTCCGCCATGGCGCACGGCGACATCACGCACATCGACATCCCGGTCGCGGACCTCGCCCAGGGGGCGGCCTTCTACGGGGCGATGTTCGGCTGGTCGATCGAGGAGATCCCCGGCTTCGAGGGGTACCCGATGTGGCAGGCACCCAACAAGGTCAGCGGTGGCGGCCTCGCGCCCCGCTCCGACGACTTCACCCAGCCGCGCAGCTACGTCGAGGTGGACTCGATCGACGACGCGCTCGTCCGGGTGGTCGAGCTCGGCGGGAGCGTCGCGCAACCCAGGCAGGCGATCGACGCGACCAGCGCGTGGGCGGCCGTGCTCGACCCGGACGGCAACGTCATCGGCCTGTACGAGGGCGTCACGAGCACGTCGTGATCGCCCGCGGTCGGGCGGTGCCGTCCCACGACGAGGGGTGACGATGGAGCGCGAGTTCACCGCGGTGCCCTACCTGTGGGACGCCCGCAAGGCCGACACCTGGGTGTTCGTCGACCTGCCCACGGCGCTCGCCGACGAGATCGACGACGTCGCGGGCCACGCGGCCCGCGGTTTCGGCTCGCTGCGCGTCGAGGTGCGCGTCGGCCTGACCACCTGGCGCACGTCGATCTTCCCGTCGGACTCGACGTTCGTCCTGCCGCTGAAGAAGGCCGTGCGCCGTGCCGAGCAGCTCGAGGTCGGCGGCAGCGCGACGGTCCACCTGCGCGTGCTCGACGTCTAGGGCACGCACCGGCACCTCGCGGTCCGCACCCGTGCGCGCGGTGCCGGGGTCGACAGGTCAGCCGTTCGCGGCGACCTTCTCCTGCACCAGCGACACCACGCGCCCGACGTTGAGCGTCCAGCCGACACCGAACACGTGCGGGACGAGCAGGTGCTCGTTGTGCGGGTTCCACCACCGCTCGCGCATCCGGTCGAGCGTCGGCACGCGGAACTCGTACGGGACGAACCCGGCGACGACGCCGTGCCACGTCCGTTGGTCGGCCGGCGTGCGCAGCTCCTTGACGACGGCGGCGACGACCAGCCCGATCGCGACCAGCCGGACCAGCCCCACCGGCCCGCCATGGCTCTTGGTCTGCTCGTGGTGCACCATCAGGTCCTCCTCGGACTCGTACGACACCTTCATCGTCCACCCGCGCGCCCGACCTGGCGACCGGCCGCCTCGGCGCCCCGGAGCCCTCGGCCCCGCCGGCCTCAGCCCCAGCAGAGGCAGAACGGGTGCCCCGCCGGATCCGCGTAGACCTGGTACCCCCCGCGCGCGTCCAGGTCCGCCGAGGCCTGGAGCAGCGTGGCGCCCAGCGCCTCGGCCTCGTCGTGCGCAGCCCGGATGTCGTCGACGAACAGGTCGAGGTGCATCTGCTGGGGCGCGCCGTCCGGCCACTGCGGGGGCACGTGGTCGGGGGCGAGCTGGAAGGCCATCCGCTGCTCGCCGTCGACCACGACGCTGTGCCAGTCGTCCCCCGCCTCGACGGTCCCGCCGAGCAGCCCGGCCCAGAAGGAGCTCTCGGCGCCCAGGTCAGCGGCGTCGACGACGAGGTACTGCCGTGTGATCCTCATCCCCGCATGCTGGCACCGACGCGCGCTGCGCGCTCCCGGAATTCGCACGACAGCGGCCCGCCGACCGCACTACCGTCACGACGCGCCGCTCACGGGGCACCGGGCCGATGCGGGCCTGGGGCTTCCCACTCGTCGGCGCACGTGTCAACAGCACGGCCCTCGGTCCCGGGGGCCCGCGGTGCGACTCCGCAACCGGCGGTCGGGCCGGCGCACACCGGTCGGTCGTCCCTGCGGCACACGCCCCGACGCCCGGCCCGCGCCGGCCCGCTCGTCGGCACCGATCACGAGGCACAGGAGGGAAGGACCATGGCTCGGGTCACCGTCCAGGAGTTCCAGCGCGGCGTGCTGCACCAGTCCGGTGCGGCGGCGGTGCTGCTCGGACCCGGACGCCACCGCTACCGCTGGCGCCGCAGCGCGCTGGTGGTCGTCGACCTGCGCCCGTCCCTGCTCAAGGTCGCCGGGCAGGAGGTCCTCACGGCCGACGGCGTCGGGGTGCGGGTGGCCGCGGTCGTGCGGTACGCCGTGACCGACCCGCTGCGGTGGGTCCTGGCCGGCGACACCCCGGGCGCCGGTGGCTCCCGCCTGTACCTCGCGGCCCAGCTCGCGCTGCGCGACGTCGTCGCCGCGCACCGGGCAGAGGAGCTCCTCGCCGCGCGGTCGAGCGGGGCCGAGCGCCTCGCGGCGACGGTGCGGGCCGCCGGGCTGGAGGTCGGGGCCGACGTCGAGGCCGTCGACCTGCGCGACCTGTCGTTCCCCGGCGACCTGCGCCGCACGTTCGCGCAGGTGGCGATCGCACGCCAGGAGACCACGGCCGCACTCGAACGCGCTCGCGGCGAGACGGCGACGCTCCGGTCGCTCGCGAACGCTGCCCGTGTGCTCGACGGCAACCCCGCCCTGCGCGAGCTCCGCACCCTGCTCGCGGTGGAACGGACCGGCGGGACCGTGGTCCTCTCACCCGCCGCCGCCGCCGGGGTGGTCCCGCCGACGGCGTGACGGTCCGCGGGGGTGGTCCCGAGGCGATCGGGACCACCCCCTGCGGCGCCCCGCCCGCGTCCGTACCCTGACCGGATGGACCTGGAGCTCAGCGGC
>NZ_DAORSQ010000180.1:0-3163 GCF_035443605.1 Actinotalea sp.
CGGCGCGAGATCGCGACCCTGGACCGGGGTGCCCTGCGCGAGCAGGCCAGGGCCCACTTCGGTCTGAGCGACGCCCCGACCGTGCTCGTCACCGGTGGGTCGCTCGGTGCGCAGCGTCTCAACGACGCCTTCGCCGCCGCGGCGGCACGCCTGTCCCGCGCAGGGGTGCAGGTGCTGCACGTCGCGGGCACCGGCAAGGACTTCGTGCCCGAGGGCGTCACCGGCGCGCCGTACGTCGTCGTCCCGTACTGCGACCGCATGGACCTCGCCTACGCCGCGGCCGACCTCGTGGTCGCCCGCTCCGGCGCGAACACCGTCTGTGAGCTGACAGCGGTCGGCCTGCCTGCCATCTACGTGCCCCTGCCCATCGGGAACGGGGAACAGCGGCTGAACGCGGCGAGCGTCATCGCTGCTGGCGGGGGCCTGCTCGTCGAGGACTCCGCGGTCACCGCGGCCTGGGTCGACGACGTCGTGCGCCCGCTCGCGCTCGACGACCAGCGACTGGGTGTCATGGCCTCTGGGTCGGCCTCGGTGGGGGAGCGCGGCGGCGACGAGCTGCTCGCCGACCTCGTCGTGGCCGCTGCTGCCGGGGCCAGCACGGCGGCGGGGCGCGCCCGATGACCCTGCCCGACATGAGGTTCGACGTCACGGCGCCGGCCACACCGCTCGAGGACCTCGGCCGCGTGCACCTCATCGCGATCGGCGGTGCCGGGATGTCCGCGGTGGCCCGCCTGCTCCTCGCCCGTGGGGTGGGCGTCAGCGGGTCCGATGCCGCCGACGGGCCAGCCCTGCAGGCGCTGCGCGACCTCGGGGCACGCGTCCACCTCGGCCACGACGCCGCACACCTGGCCGGGGTCGACACCGTCGTCGTGTCGTCGGCGATCCGGGAGGACAACGTCGAGCTCGCTGCGGCGCGCGCGGCGGAGCTTCGGGTGCTGCACCGCTCGCAGGCCCTGGCGTCGTTGATGGCCGGCTCGCGACGGGTCGCGGTCGCCGGGGCGAACGGCAAGACGACGACGACCTCGATGCTCGTCGTCGCGCTCGACGCCGCGGGTGAGCGCCCGTCCTACGCCTGCGGGGCCGAGATCGCCCAGCTCGCCACCAACGCCGCGATCGGTGTCGGCTCGGTGTTCGTCGTCGAGGCCGACGAGAGCGACGGCTCCTTCCTCGCCTACCGCCCGGACGTCGCTGTCGTGACCAACGTCCAGCCGGACCACCTCGACTTCTACGGCACTGCCGAGCGGGTCGAGGAGGCGTATGCCGCGTTCGCCGCCACGGTGCCCGCCGACGGCCTCGTCGTCGCCTGCTTCGACGACCCCGGCTCGCGTCGACTGGCGCAGGCGGTGCGCTCGCGCGGCGGAGCCGTCGTGACCTACGGCTACGAGGTGGGGGCCGACCTGCACGTGCTGTCCACCGAGGCCGATGGGCTCGGCACCCACTCGTCGTTCGTGCTCGACGGGTCCCTGAGCACCCTCGAACTCCTCGTCCCGGGCCCGCACAACGTCATGGACGCCTGCGCCGCCTACCTCGCCGCGGTGCGCGGCGTCGGCGCTGATGCGGATGCCGTGCTGGCCGGCCTCGCCTCGTTCTCGGGCGCACGGCGTCGCTTCGAGGTCCGCGGTGAGGTTGGCGGGGTCACCGTCGTCGACGACTACGCCCACAACGCGCCGAAGGTGGCCGCGGTGGTCAGCACCGGGGCGGACCTCGTGCGCCGCGCGGGTTCCGGGTCGCTGCACGTGATCTTCCAGCCCCACCTGTACTCCCGCACGCGCGACTTCGCCGTCGAGTTCGCCCACGCGCTGGCTCCTGCCGACCACGTCGTGCTGCTCGACGTCTACGGCGCCCGTGAGGCTCCCGTCGACGGGATCAGCTCGGGCCTCATCGGGGACCCGCTGCGCGAGCTGCCGGGGGAGCGCAGCGTGCTCGTCGGCCCCAGTCGTGAGGATGCCGTGGCGGCGGTCGCGCAGCGCGCCCGGCCCGGGGACCTCGTCCTCGTCGTCGGGGCCGGGGACGTCACCGCCCTGGCGCCCCTCGTGGTGGACGCCCTGGCTGGTGCCCGCACTGCCACTGACCACCGCACGACCCCTGACTACCGCACGACCACTGACGGAGGGTCCCGATGAGCCTGCGCACCGAGTATCCAGCGGGAGCCACGGCATCCTCCTCGGCCCGGTTCCGGGAGCGCGAGCTCGCGAACCGCCGTCGTCCGTGGCGACGGGCGCTCGTGGCTCTTGGTGCCGCCACCGTCGCGGGGGTGCTCGTCTGGCTGCTGGGGTGGAGCAGCATCCTCGGCGTCTCCGCGGTCGATGTGTCGGGAGCGACCGGTGCCGAGGCCGCCGCCGTCACCGAGCTCGTCGACGTCCCGATCGGCACCCCGTTGGCACGCGTGGACACCGACGCCGTGGCCGCCCGGGTTCGTGAGCGGATCACCGACGCCGAGGTGTCGGTGCGCCGAGCCTGGCCGAGCACCCTGGCCGTCGACATCGTCCTGCGGACCCCGGCCATCGTCGTGAAGAACCCTCAAGGTCAACTTGAGGTTGTGGATGCGGAGGGGATCGCCTTCGGTGTCGTCAAGGCAGCGCCGAAGGGGGTGCCCGTGGTGACGGCGGTGGGGGCCAGAGGCGCCACTCGCGAGGCCATGCAGTCGGCGCTCGCGCTGCTGAACGCCCTGCCGTCCGACCTCTCGAGCCAGGTCTCCGGCATCACCGTGAGCAGTGCCAACCTGGTGACCTTCACCCTCGGCAAGCGCACCGTCGTGTGGGGCAGTGGCGCGGACTCCGAGCGCAAGGTGGCGATCCTGATGGCGCTGCTGCCCACCAAGGCCAAGGTCATCGACGTGAGTGCACCGGAGACGCCGGTGACCCGCTGAGGACTCCCCGCGTAGCCTCACCGCGTGACGGGTGTGACTCATGGGGTCAAAGTGACGGCTGAGTCTGCCCGTGAAAGGATTTCCGCAGGGGATGTCGCGACACGCCCACCGCGTCTTTGCCTGACGTCGGGGACCGACCTAGCGTCATGCCATAGAACCGCATCCGAAGTGTGACTGTCAACCTTACGTTGAGAGTTTTTCGAACAGCGAACCCGAGTTCAGACCCAGTGGAAGGCCCGTATCGTGGCAGCACCCCAGAACTACCTCGCCGTCATCAAGGTCGTCGGCATCGGC
>NZ_DAORSQ010000181.1:0-3158 GCF_035443605.1 Actinotalea sp.
CCGGGCGTCAGCCAGCCCTTTGCCAGCTTCAGGTGCAGCGTCGACATCTGGACCCCGTCGGCCAGGCTTGGTGGGTCGCCGCCATCCAGCACGGTGCGCGGGTCGAGCAGGTCATCGGCAGCGTCGTGGCAAGCGAGGAGTACTACAGCCGGGCGACAACGAGTTGAGCCGCCCCGTTACCTCCAGCTGGCCGATGACTCGATCCCGGGCGAGGAGGTCTGGACCCACCTGGTCGTTCAACTGCATGACTCGAATCGATCCTCGCCTTGACGCCCTCTTGCGCCTGCTGCTGCGTTGACGCCTCCATCCGCACATGCCGCGTTGCGGGGAATCGAAGGCCAGACTCGCAGCATGGACGAGCCGTTGACCGTCGAAGTGTTCCCGATCGAGACGGGCAGGTGGATCGCCGTGGTCGAGGCATCGGCGGGGCCGTTCTCCACCGAGGCCACGGCGCCTGGTGAGGTGCATGCGGAGGTTCGCCGCTGCATCCGCGAGGTTCTTGGTGAGGACCTGCCGTTCATGCTCGCCGACGACCTCGGCCGACCATGGTCAGTCGAAGGCTCGGCCCAGCAGTTCGCACGACTGGTGTCCTCGCCCGGGCGCTGACCGCGCCCGTGACGCTTCACGAGGCACGCTCATGACCACTGTCGGGACGCGCGAACCCGTGTCCCGTGGGACCGCGACCCGGAGGGCGATGGATGGGCCGCGTTCTAGGGTGGACCGATGGCGGCGGTCAGGCAGGTTCAGGTCACGTTCGACTGCGCGGTCCCCGAGCGCGTCGGTCGCTTCTGGTGCGAGGTGCTGGGGTACGTCGTGCCGCCGCCACCGGAGGGGTTCGCCACGTGGGACGACCTCGAAGGCACGCTGCCGGCGGAGCGTCGTGGGTCAGCGTTCGCATGCGTCGATCCCTCAGGCGTGGGCCCGCGGCTGTACTTCCAGCGCGTTCCGGAGGGCAAGGTCGTCAAGCACCGGGTGCATCTCGACGTGCGGGTCGGCGCCGGACTCGTGGGTGAGGAGCGCGTGGCCGCACTGGAGGCCGAGTGCGCCCGGCTGGTCTCCCTCGGCGCGGCACGCGTGCGACTGCTCCCCGCCGACGACGACAACGAGTCGTGCCTCGTGATGCAGGACATCGAGGGCAACGAGTTCTGTCTCGACTGAGCAGCCGCTCTCCGCGCGCATGGCCGAGGAGCGAGCGCCTTCGTCGCGGAGGGGAGGGTGATCCTGGCAAGCCGTCGCGGGGCTGGACCGATACAGGTCGTGGCGGTCCGGCTGACCGCTGAGGAGCTCCAGCATCAGCTCGCTGGCACGGTTCTCCTGGGTCGAGGCGAGCGGCCGGGGCGTCGACCCGACCTCCCCCCGCGCCGGCCGGGATGGGATGCTGCCCTGGTGCGGGTCCTGGTGGTCGACGACGAGCGGTCGCTCGTGCGCGCCCTGCGCCGCGGGCTGACGGCCGAGGGCTTCGCGGTGGACGTGGCGCACGACGGCGACACGGCCGTCGAGCTCGCGACGGACCGGGAGTACGACGCCATCGTCCTCGACGTCATGCTGCCGCGGCGCAACGGCTACGACGTCGTCACGGCGCTGCGCGCGGCGCAGGTGTGGACGCCAGTGCTCATGCTCAGCGCCAAGGACGGCGAGCACGACGTCGCCGACGGCCTCGACGTCGGTGCGGACGACTACCTCACCAAACCCTTCAGCTTCGTGGTGCTCGTCGCGCGGCTGCGCGCGCTGGTCCGTCGCCCGGGGCGCGAGCGTCCGGCGCTGCTGCGCTCCGGCGACGTGGGTCTCGACCCCGCCACGCGGGAGGTCACCCTGGCGGGGAACCCGGTGGCGCTCACCGCGCGCGAGACGGCCCTGCTGGAGTACCTCCTGCGGCACGCCGACCGCGTGGTCGGCAAGGTCGAGCTGCGCGACCACGTCTGGGACGGCGACGGCGAGGACCTCAACGTCGTCGAGGTGTACGTCGGGTACCTGCGGCGCAAGCTGGGCCGGGCCGCCGTGACGACGGTGCGCGGCGCGGGCTACCGGATGGCGGGATGAGCGCGTCCGGCGAGCGGCGGCGGTGGGCGCTGCGGCTGCGGCTGACGCTCCTCACCTCCGGACTGCTGGCGCTCGCGCTCGTCGTCGGTGCCGTCGCGCTGACGTCCGTGCTCTCGCGCAGCCGGGTCGGGGCGCTCGACGCGCTGCTGCGCGAGCGGGTCGAGACCGTCGCGGCGCTCGTCGCGACCGACCAGGTCCCGCCCGCCCTGCCGGTCGCCGAGCCGGGCGAGGTGGTGCAGCTGCTCGACGAGGACGGCCTGGTGCTGGCCACGTCGCCCAACGCCAGCCGCACGCTGCCCGTGCTCCCGCTCGCGGAGCTCACGGCCCTGCGCGACGCACCCGGGGCGGGCCCCACGCTCCGGACCAGCGAGGCCGCGACGTACGGCAGCCCGGCCCGCGTGGCCGTGCTCGGGGCCAGCCACGGCGGGCGGCCCGTGAGCGTCGTGGCCTCCCTGCCGCTCGGCGAGGTCCAGGGGCTGCTCGGGGCGCTCCGGGTGGCGCTGGTCGTCGTGGTGCCGCTCCTCACCGCGCTGCTGGCGCTGGCGATCTGGGTGGCGCTGGGCCGCGCGCTGCACCCCGTGGACCAGCTGCGGCGGGCCGCGGCCCAGGTCGCGGGCACGGGGGGCGGCGGGACGCTGCCCGTGCCGCGCGCCGACGACGAGCTGCGCGCCCTCGCGCTGACCCTCAACGAGATGCTCGACCGGCTCGAGGTGGGCGCCGCGCGCCAGCGGGCCTTCGTCGCCGACGCCGCCCACGAGCTGCGCTCCCCGCTCGCCGCCCTGCGCACGTCCGTCGAGGTCGCCGCTGCCCACCCCGAGGCGTACCGGGACCCCGACGCCGCGGCGGAGCTCGCCGCGGACCTCGCCGCGGAGGTGCTGCGCATGCAGGGGCTGGTCGACGACCTGCTGCTCCTCGCCCGGATGGGCGCAGCCCCCGTGCGGCGCGCGGAGGTCGACCTGCTCGCCGTCGTCGACCGGGCGGTCGCCGACTCGCGCGCCCACGCCGCGGACGCCCGGCCGGTGACGGTCGCGGTGAGCGGGCACGGGCATGCCGACGGCGACGCGGCGGCGCTCGCCCGGGTGGTGCGCAACCTCGTCGACAACGCCGTCCGGCACGCG
>NZ_DAORSQ010000182.1:0-3046 GCF_035443605.1 Actinotalea sp.
CCACCCCGCCATGCCCCCCGCCCCGTACCCGCCCCCGCAGCCGCCGCCGCACCCGCCCCGCAATCCCCCCCGCCCCGCCCCCGCCCCGCCCCCGCCCCCGCCGTGCCCCCGGCCCGGCGGCGCCCCGGCCCCGCCCCGCCGGCGCCCAGCGGGGAGAGATGCCGGCGCATGGCGCCGCCAGGCCTCCCCGCGGGGGGGGAGGGGCTGCCCCGGCGGACGAGCGGATGGGCGGGCGCAGCGGGCGTGGCGGGGCGGGCGCGGGTGGGTCGGGGAGGCGTGTGCCGCGCCGTCGCCGGCGGGCGCAGCGGGGCGGGCGCGGGTGGGTCGGGGAGGCGTGTGCCGCGGGGTCGCCGGCGGGCGCCGACGGGTGGGGGCCGCGGGGCCGGGTGTCGAGGCGGGTGCGCGCTCCCGTCGCCATCGTGGCGAATCGCACGATCGTGCTATTTTGTCGCGGTGCCGACCACGTCCCTGCTCCAGACGGCGCCCACCAAGGGCCACCGCACCCGCGAGGCGATCCTGGCGCGCGCCGTGGAGCTCGCGTGCCGCCTCGGCCTCGGCGGCCTGACCATCGGCAGCCTCGCCGCGGAGGTCGGCCTGTCCAAGAGCGGCATGTACGCGCACTTCGGCTCCAAGGAGGCGCTGCAGCTCGCCGTGCTCGACGCCGCCGCGCGGGAGTTCACCGCGGCCGTCATCGCACCGGCCCTGCGCGCGCCGCGCGGCGAGCCCCGCGTCTGGGCACTCGTCGACGGCTGGCTGGCCTGCGGGCGCGACCGGATGCCGGGTGGCTGCGTGTTCGTCAAGGCCAGCACGGAGCTGGACGAGCAGCCCGGTCCGGTCCGCGACCGCCTGCGTGACCAGCACCTCGAGCTCGGCCGCGTCATCGCGCGGATCGTCGACGGCGCCGTCACCGAGGGCCACGTCGCACCCGGTGCCGACCCGGACCGGTTCGCCGGGGACCTGCACGCCGTCATGCTCGGCTACTACCACGCGCACCGTCTGCTGGCCGATCCGCAGGCAGAGGCCCGCGCGCGCGCGGCCGTCGCCGCCCTGCTCGACGCCGCCCGGCCCACCGAGGGAGCCCGCCCATGACGACCACCGCACCCCCCACGCACGCGCACCACACGCGCCTGCACCTGGGCCGCTCGGTCGCCGTGGCCGTGCGGCTCGCGGCCGTGCGCGCGTCCTTCCGGGTGCTCGACGCCGTCGCCCCGGCGCGCTCGGCGACGCGCGCCATGGACCTGTGGTGCACGGTGCCGGGCAACGCCGGCCGGCGGCGGGACCTACGCCCGCGCGCCGGCGCGCTGGTCCGCGTCCCGGTGCCGCGCGGCGGGACGGTCGTCGCCGAGCACTGGGGCGAGGGGCCGGCGGTCTACCTCGTGCACGGCTGGGGCGGCTGGCGCGGCCAGCTCGGCGCCTTCGTCACGCCGCTGGTCGACGCCGGGTACCGGGTGGTCGCGTTCGACGCCCCTGGCCACGGCGACGCCGACGCGTCGGTCATGGGCCCGGGCCGCGGCACGGTGCAGGAGATGATCGAGGCCTTCGCCGCCGTGGGCGAGCGGTTCGGCCCCGCGCACGGCGTGGTGGCGCACTCGCTGGGCTGCACCTCCGCGGCGATCGTCGTGCGCGAGCACCTGCCGACGGCGCGGCTGGTGCTCGTCGCGCCCAACCACGACTTCACGGTCTACACGCGGGGCTTCGCGTCCATGGTCGGGCTCTCGGAGCGCACCCGGCTGGCGCTGGTGCGCACCATCGAGGACTTCTGCGACCGCGCCATCGAGGACTTCGACCTGCACACCCTGGGTGCGGACGGCTCGATGCCGGCGACCCTCGTGGTGCACGACACCCGCGACAAGGAGACCCCGCACGCGGTCGGTCGGGCTGTGGCGGACGGCTGGCCGACCGCGCGGCTCGTGCTGACCGATGGCCTCGGCCACCAGCGGATCCTCGCCGACGACGGCGTCGTGGCGCTCACCGTCGAGCACCTCGCCGGCCGCTGAGCGCGGCCCGCGGGGGCGGCGTCACTCCGGCGCGGTCATCGACGCGATCTGCACGAGGTTGCCGCAGGTGTCGTCCAGCACGGCAGTCGTCACCGGTCCCTGGGTGAGGGGGTCCTGGACGAACCGCACGCCCACCGAGACCAGGCGCGCGTGCTCCGCGACGACGTCGTCCACCGAGAACATGGTGAACGGGATCCCGTCGGCGACGAGCGCATCGCGGAACGGGGCGACGGCAGGGTGGTCGGCCGGCTCGAGGACGAGCTCGACCCCGTCGGGCTCGCCGGGCCCCACGACCGTGAGCCACCTCGTGCCGCCACCCAGATCGACGTCGGTCTTGGCGCGGAAGCCCAGGACGTCGGTGTAGAACGCCAGGGCGGCGGCCTGGTCGTCCACGAACACGCTGGCGTGCGAGATGCGGATCATGGTGCGTCCTCTCCTGAGGTGGTGCTGCGGCCCGATCGCGGACCGGCCAGCGGTCGGTGATCTGCTGCACCGGGCGGGTGTCGAGGTCAGGGAACCGGTAGCGGCCCGCGCGCCGGACCCGGACCGGGCCGGCCGCCACGAGGACGTCCTGTCTATCAAGACTCGCACCCGACGGCCACACCCGATCACGCCTGCGGCGAACACGGGCAGTGCCGGCCAGCCCCCGCGGTTAGCCTTGCGGGACGACGTCCAGGCCCCGCGGAAGCTCCGCGGTGCGCACGCCGCCCGCAAGGAGCGCAGATGTTCGAGAGATTCACGGACCGGGCCCGCCGGGTGGTCGTCCTCGCCCAGGAAGAGGCGCGGATGCTCAACCACAACTACATCGGGACCGAGCACATCCTGCTCGGCCTGATCCACGAGGGCGAGGGCGTCGCAGCCAAGGCGCTGGAGTCCCTCGGCATCTCGTTGGACGCCGTGCGCTCGCAGG
The DNA here is from genome assembly GCF_035443605.1 of Actinotalea sp. Taxonomy (NCBI): domain Bacteria; kingdom Bacillati; phylum Actinomycetota; class Actinomycetes; order Micrococcales; family Cellulomonadaceae; genus Actinotalea; species Actinotalea sp. Next base: position 2,908 of record NZ_DAORSQ010000182.1, read on the forward strand.
TGCAGGAGATCATCGGCGAGGGGCAGCAGGCCCCGTCCGGCCACATCCCCTTCACGCCGCGCGCCAAGAAGGTGCTCGAGCTGTCCCTGCGCGAGGCGCTGCAGCTGGGCCACAACTACATCGGCACCGAGCACATCCT
>NZ_DAORSQ010000183.1:0-3005 GCF_035443605.1 Actinotalea sp.
GGCGGCGGTGTAGCGCGCGCCGTAGAGGGCCGGGCGCAGGTTGTCGCTCATGCCGCCGTCGACGGAGACGTAGGTGCGCACCACGCCCCCGTCCAGCGGCACGGGCTTGACGGTGCCGACGGTGTACAGCGTGACCGTCGTGGGCCCGACGATGGCGCGCCCTGGTTCGATGGACACGCGCGGCAGGGGCGTGGCGAGCTCGTCGCACGCGTGCGCGACCACCTCGGCGACGTCCGTGGCGACGCGGGCCGGGTCCAGCGGGACCTCGCCCGGCAGGTAGGCGATGCCGTACCCGCCGCCGAGGTCCACCTCGGCGAGCAGGTGCCCGGTGCGGGTGGCCAGCTCGGCGCGCAGCGCGAGGACGACGCGCGCTGCGGCCTCGAAGCCCGACGGGTCGAGGATCTGGCTGCCGATGTGCGAGTGGATGCCGATGAGCTCGAGCTCCGGGCGGGCCAGGACAGCGAGCAGGGCCGTCATCGCCTGGCCGCCCGTGACCGACAGGCCGAACTTCTGGTCCTCGTGCGCTGTGGCGATGTACTCGTGGCCCCCGGCGTGCACGCCCGTGGTGACGCGGACCATGACCGGGGCTCGTCTGCCTCCGCCGTAGGCGGGGTGCGCGGCGACGGCGTCGGCGACGCGGTCCACCTCGACGATCGAGTCGATGACGATCCGGCCGACGCCCGCGTCGAGCGCGCGCCGGACCTCCGCGTCGGACTTGTTGTTGCCGTGCAGGCCGATGTCGGCCCCGGGCACCCCGGCGCGCAGCGCGACGGCCAGCTCGCCGCCCGTCGCCGTGTCGATCCGCAGCCCCTCCTCGTGCGCCCAGCGGGCCACGGCGGTGCACAGGAACGCCTTGCCCGCGTAGTACACGTCGACCGTGGTGCCCACGGCGCCGAACGCGGCCGTGAAGGCCTCCCGGTAGCCGCGCGCCCTGGCCCGGAAGTCCGCCTCGTCGAGCACGTAGGCGGGCGTGCCGTGCTCGGCGGCCAGCGCGCGCAGGTCCACCCCGCCGATGCTCACGGCGCCGTCGGGCCCGACGCCGGTGCTCGCCGGCCAGACCTGCCGGTCGAGGCTCACATCCGCTCCGGCGCGCCGACCCCGAGCAGGCCCAGGCCGTTGGCGAGCACCTGCCGGGTCGCGTCGTTGAGCCACAGGCGGGTGCGGTGCACGTCACCCAGCGCCTCGTCGCCCAGCGGGGTGACGCGGCACTGCACGTACCAGGCGTGGTAGGCCCCGGCGACCTCCTCGAGGTACCGCGCGACGCGGTGCGGCTCGCGCAGCTCCGCGGCCTGGGCCACCACGCGGCCCAGCTCGCCGAGCCGGGCCAGCAGCTCGGACTCGGTGGGGTGCACCAGCAGCGCGGGGTCGAAACCGTCCTCGCGCCGCACCCCGCTGTCCGCGGCGTTGCGCGCCACGTTGACGGTGCGTGCGTGGGCGTACTGGACGTAGAAGACGGGGTTCTCGTTGGTCGCCCTGGCGAGCAGGTCGACGTCGAGGTCGATCATCGAGTCCACCGAGGAGCGCGCGAGCGAGTAGCGCGCCGCGTCCACGCCCACGGCCTCGACGAGGTCGTCGATCGTCACGACGGTGCCGGCCCGCTTGGACATCCGCACGGGCTCCCCGTCCTTGACGAGGTTGACCAGCTGGCCGATGAGGATCTCCAGGTGGGTCCACGGGACGTCGCCGAACGCCGCGCACATCGCCATCATCCGACCGATGTACCCGTGGTGGTCGGCCCCGAGCATGATGATGACCCGGTCGAAGCCCCGCTCACGCTTGTCGAGGTAGTAGGCCAGGTCACCGGCGATGTAGGCGGCCTCGCCGTCCGACTTGACGATGACGCGGTCCTTGTCGTCGCCGAAGTCCGTGGTGCGCAGCCAGGTGGCTCCGTCGGACTCGTAGACGTGGCCCAGCTCCCGCAGGCGGGCGACGGCGCGGTCCACGGCACCCGAGGCGTGCAGCGAGTCCTCGTGGTAGTAGACGTCGAAGTCCACGCCGAACTCGTGCAGCGTCGCCTTGATCTCGCCGAACATCTGCTCCACGCCACCGGCGCGGAACACCTCCTGCGCCGCGGCGGCGGGCAGCGTGCGAGGGTCCGGCTCGCCGGCCGCGACGACGGTCGCGATGACGGCGTCGGCGATGTCGGCGATGTACTGGCCGCCGTAGCCGTCCTCCGGGGCGTCCTGTCCGAGCGCGCGGGCCAGGAGCGAGCGGGCGAACCGGTCGATCTGCGCTCCGTGGTCGTTGAAGTAGTACTCGCGCGTCACCTCGGCGCCGGCGGCCTGGAGCATCCGGGCGAGCGAGTCACCGACGGCGGCCCAGCGCGCCCCGCCGATGTGCAGCGGGCCGGTGGGGTTGGCCGAGACGAACTCGAGGTTGATCCGCTCGCCGGCGAGAGCGGTGCTGCGTCCGTAGGCCGCGCCCGCCTCGACGACGGTGCGCGCCAGCTCGCCGGCGGCCCCGGCCTCGAGGCGGATGTTGAGGAAGCCCGGCCCGGCGATCTCGACCGATGCCACCCCGGGCACGTCGGCGAGCCGCGCGGCCAGGACCTCGGCGAGCGCCCGCGGCGGCATCTGCGCCTTCTTGGCGAGCTGCATCGCGACGTTGGTGGCCCAGTCGCCGTGCTCGCGCGAGCGCGGACGCTCGACGGCGACGGTCGCGGGCAGGGCGGTCGGGTCGATCGGCAGCGTGCCGTCTGCCTGCGCGGCGACGAGGACGGCGTGCAGCGCCTGGGAGAGCTCAGCGGGGGTCACCGGCCGATCCTACCGAGCGCCCGAACGCCCCCGTCGGCCCCTCCGGAGGGTGAACCGTCGCCCCGCGCAGGGCCGGAAGGTGCGCGCGGGGCCGTCCGCGGTGTTGACTGCACCCCACCCCCAAGGACCGGAGATGGGATGAGACGCACCAACCTCATCGACCTCGCCGTCGGACGACTGCGCCAGCAGATCACCTCCGGCGTGTGGCCGGTCGGTACCCGTATCCCCGCCGAACCCGAGCTGACCGAGCTC
>NZ_DAORSQ010000184.1:0-2913 GCF_035443605.1 Actinotalea sp.
GAGGACTCCACGCCCCAGGGCAAGGAGCTGCGCCTGCAGCAGCAGTACTTCTTCGTCGCGTGCTCGCTGCGCAACTTCATCGACCAGGTGCTCCCCGAGCACTTCGACCTGCACAACCTGCCGGACCGGGTCATCTTCCAGCTCAACGACACGCACCCCGTCATCGCCGTGCCGGAGCTCATGCGGATCCTCGTGGACGAGAAGGGGTACGCGTGGGACGAGGCCTGGGCCATCACCCAGCAGTGCTTCGCCTACACGTGCCACACGCTGCTGCCCGAGGCCCTCGAGGTCTGGCCGGTCGAGCTGCTGGGCAGGCTGCTCCCGCGCCACCTGGAGATCATCTACAAGATCAACGACGCCTTCCTCGCCGAGGTGCGCGCGGCGTTCCCCGGTGACGAGCTCAAGGTGCGGCGCATGTCGATCGTCGCCGACCACCCCGAGCGCGGCGTCCGGATGGCGTACCTCGCCACCGTCGCCGGCGCCAAGGTCAACGGCGTCGCCGAGCTGCACTCCCAGCTGCTGCGCGACAAGCTGCTCGACGACTTCGCGAGCCTGTGGCCGGACAAGTTCACCAACGTCACCAACGGGGTCACCCCGCGGCGCTTCGTGCGGCTGTCGAACCCCGCGCTGTCCGGCCTCATCACCGAGGCGATCGGCGACGGCTGGGTGACCGACCTCGAGCGGCTGCGCGAGCTCGAGCCGCTCGCGGACGACGCGGAGTTCCTGCGCCGCTTCCGCGAGGTCAAGGTCGCCAACAAGGTGCGCCTCGCCGAGCTGCTCGAGCGCCGCGACGGGATCGACATCGACCCCGACGCGATGATCGACGTCATGGTCAAGCGCCTGCACGAGTACAAGCGCCAGATGCTCAAGGTGCTCCACGTCGTGACGCTGTACGACCGCATCCTGTCGGGCAAGCTGCCGATCGACCAGGTCATGCCGCGCACCTTCGTGTTCGGCGCCAAGGCCGCCCCGGGCTACCGGATGGCCAAGCAGATCATCGCGCTCATCAACGCGGTGGGCCGCACCATCAACGCCGACCCGGCGCTGCAGGGCAAGCTCCGCGTCGCGTTCCCGGCCAACTACAACGTCACGCTCGCCGAGACCCTGGTCCCGGCGGCCGACCTGTCCGAGCAGATCTCGCTCGCAGGCAAGGAGGCATCGGGCACCGGGAACATGAAGTTCGCCCTCAACGGCGCGCTGACGGTCGGCACGCTGGACGGCGCCAACGTCGAGATCCTCGACCTCGTGGGCGAGGACAACTTCTTCCTCTTCGGGCTCACCGAGCCGGAGGTCGAGGAGGTCGTGGCCCAGGGCTACCGCCCGTCGGCGTTCTACGAGTCCAACCTGCACCTGCGCCGCGCGCTGGACCTCATCGCGTCCGGGGTGTTCTCCGGCGGCGACCGGTCGACCTTCGAGCCGATCGTCTCCAACCTGCTCTACGACGACCGCTTCCTCGTGCTGGCCGACTACCAGGCCTACCTGGACGCCCAGGAGCGGGTCGAGAAGGCGTACGCCAAGCCCGACGCCTGGACCCGGTCCACGGTCCTCAACGTCGCCCGCAGCGGGTTCTTCTCCTCGGACCGCTCGATGCGGGACTACCTCGACCGGATCTGGCACGCCACGCCCGTGCGCTGAGCCGTCACCCGCGCCGCGCGCGGGCAGCAACGTGGAAGGTCCGGCACGGATACCGTGCCGGACCTTCCACGTTGACGAGGTGGGTGGGGCACGCTCAGCCGAGGAGCGTCGCCCGGACCGTGCCGTCGGGCTGGGTGCACAGGGCGAGCGCCCGGGCACCGTCCAGGGCCATGGCGCCGGATCCCGCCCCGGTGGAGCAGCGCAGCCATGCGGTGACGCGCCCGGAGTCGACGTCGAGCAGGGTGACCTGCCGGGGCGTCCGCAGGACGGAGAGCGGGTTGAGGCCCAGCGGCGCCGTGGTCACCACGAGGGTGCCGTCCGCTGTCGCCGGCCGGACCACGTCGATCGCGCGTGGCGGCGACGGGAACGTCCAGCGGGTCGCACCGTCCCCGAGCCCGGTGCTCACCACGCGCCCGGCACCGGCGGCCCCCGGGCCGAGGGCGATCGCCGAGTCCGGGGTGAGGCCCAGGACCCAGGCGTCGTCGAGGTCGACGGTCCGCCCGGAGGTGAGGTCGAGGCGCACCTGGCTCGCGGTGCCCGTCTGGCTCGCGGTCGCGGGCTCGACCACGTGGACGTAGACCACCTCGTGCTCGCCCCCCGTCCGGGAGACCTGCTCGACGCACGGGATCTCGGCGTGCCACAGCGCCCTCGCGCCCTGCGTCGCCGTGGCGGGGCAGCCGCCGGTCGCCGTCGGCCGGCCCTGCCACAGCACGACCCCGTCGAGCGTCGCCACCGGGTGAACGCCGGACACCTGGCTGACGGTCTCCCCGGTCGCCGCGTCCACCACGGCAGTACCCCCGTCCGCGGCGAGCAGCACCAGCGTGGGCAGGGCCACGCCCGCATCCATGACGCCGCCCGAGGGCACCGGGAGCGATGCGGGCGAGGTGACGTCGTCGCGGTGCCACGCCTCGGAGCCGTCCCGCCGGATCGCCACGGCGGTGGCGGGGCTGCGCTGCTGGGGCAGCGGACGCGTGACGAGCACGACGATCCCGTCGGTCGCGGCCGACGGGAACGGGCCGTCGAACGGGTGGACCGCCCGCCGCCAGAGCTCGGCGCCGTCACGGTCGAGCAGCACCACCGCGTCCCGGGCGGTGACGAGCAGGTCGTCGCCGACCGCGTGGAGCCCGCCGACGGGGGAACCCACGTCCGTGGACGCCACGGCCGCGGTCGCGAGGTCCAGCTGGGTGACGACGGTGCCGTCCCCGGCGAGGGCGACCCGCTCCCCGACCTGGGTGGTCCACAGGACGGGCGTCGGCAGCACCGCATCGAGCGGTCGCA
>NZ_DAORSQ010000185.1:0-2723 GCF_035443605.1 Actinotalea sp.
CTGGCACGCGGTGGTGTCACAGATCCCGCCGTTGTAGATCATCTTGTAGCGCGCGTAGCTGCGGGCCGCGACGGCCTGTGCCTGGAGCGCTGCGGCCGACCACGACGCCGGCGACTCGCGCGGCACCACGCTGCGCAGGTAGTCCTCCTGCACGAGGTTGTTCGTCAGGTTGAAGCCCACCCCGCCGGTCGGCTCGACCCGCAGGTCGCCGCGGTACCAGCGCGCCGTCGTGGCGTCCGGGCCGGCCGCGACGGCGATCCCGTAGTCGGCGCCCGTCTCGAACCGGACGGTGCCGGTGTACGTGCGCGTCTCCGTCACGGGGCCGCCCGGGACGTCGCGGCGCTGGGCCGTCACCGTCGAGTCGGCGACGGTGATCGTCCAGCGGCCCGGCGGCACCCACTCCTCGTTGGGCATGGCACCCATCCGGATGGGCCGGTTCTCCGGGCTCCAGATCGTCACCGTGGTCGTCGGCGTGTACGCCGCCAGCAGCACCCTCACCGCAGGGTTGCCCGTCGAGACCATCTGCGTCCCCGGGTAGTAGAACGCGAGGATCTCGCTCGCCGTGCGCCCCTGCAGGGCAGCCCCCTGGGCGCCCCACTGGCTCAGCCCGCGGCCGTGCCCGTAGGCCCGGCCGTCGACGGTCCAGGCGCCCGTCGCCGGGGCGGGGTAGACCTCCTCGGCGGCCCGGGCCGCAGGCACCGCCACGACGGTCCCGATCACCGCCAGCACGAGCGCGAGCAGCACAGCGGGCACACGACGGACAGGGATCACCGGAGTCCTCACCGAGAGAGTTGTACCCCTCCATCGTACGGCGGCAGCGCCACGCGGGACCCGGCCGACGCGGGCGCGGCGGGCCCGTGACGACCGTCCGGTGGACTCACCCGACGGGCCGCCGCAACCGGCGTCCCAGCACCGTCCGCGACGTCGCGAGCACGCCGCGCAGCCCTGCTGCCCGGTGCACGCGGCGCAGTGCGGCGAGCTCGCGCGCCAGCGGCAGCCGCGACGCGCGGTGCGGCTCGACCCCGTCGTCCGGCTCCACCCACGCGCCCGTGGGGCTGTAGGGCTCGTCGTCCATCACGGGCTCCCAGCCGGACACCCGGTCCGGCCGGCCCTGGGCGACGAGCGCCGCCGCATCGCGCAGGATCTCCTGGTAGACCCGGCCCTGAACGTGCGGGGACAGGGTCAGCACGGCCTCGCGGCGCGCCGCGGCCCCCATCCGGACCCGCTCGAGCTCGTCGTCGAGCAGCAGGGCGAGCCCGGCCGCCCACTCCTCGTGCGTCGTGGCGAGCAGACCGGTGCGGCCGTGGTCGATGGCCTCGACGAACGGCTGGGTGGGCGAGGCAACCGTCGGCGTCTCCACCATCGCGGCCTCGAGCCACTTGATCGCGGACTTGGCCTCGTTGAAGACGCTGCCCAGGACCAGCGGGGCGAGGTTGACGTCGACGTCCCGCAGCACGCCCACGAGGTCCTGCCACGGCATCACGGGCAGCCGCCGCACGCGCTCGCCGAGCACCTCCAGCGCCGGGGTGGGGCGCAGGTGCCCGCCGATCCACACCTCGACGTCCGGCCGGGCGAGCAGCACCTCGATGAGTGCCGGCTCGATCGCAGCCCAGTCGTCGTCGTGCGTCGTCGTCCCGCTGAAGTAGCCCACGCGCAGCGGGCCGGGCGAGCGCCCGGCTGCCAGCGCCCGCTCGCTCACCGTGACCCTCGAACGGCCCAGGCCGTTGCGGAACTGGCGCACCGGCAGGCCCGTCACGGCCGCGGCGTGGTCGCACAGCGTTCGCGTGCTGCCCACGTAGACGTCGGCCATCTCCATCGTCGTCCGATACCGCGCGACACCCCGCCACCACAGGTCCTGCTGGGCATCGCTCAGGGCGCTCAGGCCGTGGACCTGCCCGCGCAGGCCCGGGTCGAAGATGAGGTCGTCGATGTCGAAGAGCACCGGGACGGGTCGCTCGCGCTCGCGGACCTGGCGCACGAGGTCGGCGACCTGCGGCGTGGCCGGGACCCGGTAGAGCACCACGGCGTCGGCCGTCGCCGCGAGCGACGGCAGCTCGGGGTCGCGGTAGTGCCGCACCAGCGGGTGCGCGCCGTCCGCCGTGAGAGCCTCCGCGGCCAGGTGCACGCGGTAGCGCAGCGGTGCGCCGTTGATGCCGACGACGAACAGAACGCGGCCGAGCAGGCCGGCGCCCTCACGCAGCACGGCGGCGTCGTCCGGGGCTGCGACGGTGCGGGCTGCGACGAGCTCGCCGTAGAGCCGGTCCAGGCCGTCGACCTGGTCCTCGATGCTGCGCAACGGGGAGGCCGACCCCTGGCCGCACATCCGGGCGACGACGGCGGGCTCGCGCACCAGCCGCGTCAGGGCCGTGGCGAGCGCGTCGACGTCGCCCGCGGGCACCACGACGCCGTTGCGGCCGTGGTCCACCGCCTCCTCGGGGCCGAGCGTGTCGGTGCACACCACCGCGAGGCCGGCGGTGAGCGCCTCGCGGGTGAGGATCGAGTGCGACTCGCGCATCACCGACGGCAGCACGAGGACGTCGTGCTCGGCCAGCACCGCGGCCAGCCGGTCCGGGGGGAAGGACGCCAGGCCGCGCACGCGCTGCGGCAGCCCGGCGTCCGGCGACGGGACGCCGTACAGGTCCATCGACCAGTCCGCGTCCAGCGGCAGCCGGGCCAGCGCACCGGTCGCCACCGGCAGGCCCTTCATCGGGTCGGTGCCGCCG
>NZ_DAORSQ010000186.1:0-2627 GCF_035443605.1 Actinotalea sp.
CGGCACCGGTCACCGCTCGCACCTGCACTTCATAGGTGGTGCCGTCGGTGAGGCCGCCGATCACGAACTGGCCCGAGAGCGATCCCGTCGACGCCCACGTGCTGCCGCCGTCGATCGAGTACTGGTACTTGTCGACCGTCGCGCCGCCGTTGTCGCCCGGGGTGAACGTCACAGCCAGGGCACCCGGCTGGGAAACGACAGAGGTGATGGTCGGAGCACTCGCGGGCACCGCGGGCACCGGGCCGAAAGTGGCGCGCGCGGTGGACGCCGGGCCGGCCCCGACGGCGTTGACCGCTCGCAGTGCCACCGTGTACTCGGTCCCCTCGTCGAGCGGTGTGCCGTCGCTGCCGTCGGAGATGGTGATCGGCGAGGTCAGCGATCCCGCATCCGTCCATGTCGCTCCGCCGTCGGTGGTGTACTCGTAGCCGGTAATCGAGGATCCTCCGTCGTTCCCCGGCGCGGTGAACTCGATCTCGAGCGCACCGGATCCCGAGGTCCGCTCGATGTGGTCGACTGCGGGGGCGCCCGGCACGGTCGCGGGAGTCGCCGCGACCGTCGAGGCCGGCCCGGCGCCCACGGCGTTGACCGCGCGCAGCTGGACGCTCTGCGCGGTGCCGTTGGCGAGGCCCGGGATCGTGATCGGGCCGGTCGTGCCGACCGGCACCCAGGTGCCGCCGCCGTCGAGGCTGTACTCGACGCGGGTGATCGGCGACCCGCCGTTGGATCCCAGCGAGAACGATGCGGAGATGGCGCCGTCGAGGCCTGTCGCAGAGGCCCCGACGAGAGCACCGGGAGCACCGGGCGTGACGATGCTCACGGCCGCGCTCGGCGCACCGGCGCCCGCCGCATTCAGCGCACGGATCTGCACCGCGGTCGAGGTGCCGTTGCCGAGGCCGGTCAGCTCGAGCGGGCTCGCTCCCGAAACCAGAGGCTGCCAGGCCCCGCCGTCGAGGCGGTACTCGTAGCCGGTGATCGGCGATCCGCCGTCGAAGCCGGGGACGAAGCCGACCGTGCCGACTCCGATGCCCGCCGTGGTGCCGACTATCGTCGGCGCCCCGGGGGTCGCTCGCGGCGTGCCGGAGGCCGGATCGCTGATCGCGCCCGTGCCCATGGCGCTCGTGGCGCGCAGCTCGATGTCGACCGCGACCCCGTTGGTCAGGCCGGGGATCACGATCGGCTGCCCGGTGCCGGCGACGGGCACCCAGCTGCCCCCGTCGACCCGGTACTGGTAACCGGTCGGCGGCGCACCGGTCGCCGGAGGATCGAAGGTCACCGAGAGAGCGCCGTCTTGCGGGGCGAGGCCCGTGATCGTCGGCTTCGACGGAAGCGCGTAGGGGGTGAGGGGCTGCGACTTCGGCGAGAACTCGCCGACGCCCGCAGGGGTCACCGCGGCGACGCGGAAGACGTATGCCGTGCCGTTGGTGAGCCCGCCGACGGTGAGCACGGCGTCGGCCGAGCCGACGGTCTGCGATGCGCTCCAGGTGCCGCCGTCATCGGAGCTGAACTGCACCTGGTAGTCGGTGATGGGACCCTGGCCGATCTCGGCGGGCGGGTTCCAGAAGAGGTCGACCTCGCCGACGCCTGCCACGCCCTGCGGCGCGGCGGGCGCGGCCGCGGTACCGGTGACCCATCGGATCACGATCGAGCCGTTGCCCGAGTTCTGGGCGGCATGCTCATACGAGGCGCTCAGCCCGTCGAAACCGGTCGTCCTGTTCTCGCCGACGGAGCCGCCGTAGCCGAACCACTCGGTCGACGTACCGGCGCCGAACTCGACACGGCCCTGCGCGCCGCCCTGGGCGCCGCCGCCACCGCCGCCCGAGCCGCCGCCGTCGTTGCTGGTGCCGCCGCTGGGCTGGATGCCCGTCTGCCCGTTCGAGGAGGTGGTGTCGGTGCGGCCGACGAAGGTGCCGTCGGCCGGGCGCCCCCGGGTCGGCTCGTACTGACCCGACCCGCCGTTGCCGCCACCGCCGCCGGCGACGATGTCCTGGCCGTTCACGCGCAGTACCGATGCCGCGCCGCCGGCGCCGCCCTGACCCGAACTGCCGGACGTGGCCACCAAGCCGCCGTTGCCGCCTCGGTACGCACCCAATGGGTTCGATCCCCCGGCAGGCGGAGTGTTCGCGGCCGAGCTCCCGCTGATCTGATCGCCGCCCTTCGCTCCGCCCTGACCGACGGCGATCGTCAGCGACTGGCCGGGGGTGACCTCGAGCGTGCCGGCCACCAGACCGCGATACGAGCTCGGATCCGGTCCCGCCGTCGCATCCGCGCCGCCGTTGCCGCCCTGGCCGCCGCGGATCTCGACCTGGATCGAGGTCACGCCCGCGGGCACGACCCAGCTCTGCGTCGACACCGTATAGTCGAAGGTGGCCTCGTGCTGCTGCGGAGCGGTCCACGCCGGCTCTGCGCCTGCGACCAGAGTGCCGCCGACGAGCGCTGCGACGGTTCCGACTGCGAAAGCGCCCCACAACGAGCGACGCACGGTTATCTTCTGCACTGTTCCCTCCATCAGGTTCGGGGGTCACCTCAACGGTTGAGCCCCCGACCCCAGGACACTCATGGATCAAGCATAACGGGCTCTTCGCATTTGGAAGTGTAGAAGTGGTGCCCGGAGTGGCTGCCGCTAGATA
>NZ_DAORSQ010000187.1:0-1216 GCF_035443605.1 Actinotalea sp.
GATCCCGGTGGTCCGCACGGCGAGGACGAACTGCCCGTCGAACCGCGCATCGCGGGCGGCGACGGCACGGTAGCGCTGCGCGGTGTCCACCGCAGGAGCATGACACCCCCGGGCGGTGTCGGCTGGCGGGAATCGGCCATGGCGGTGAGAGCGGCCCGGGCCGACGCCGCGGGTGCGGACCCGGGCGGCTCAGAGCAGCGGCAGCATCCCGCCGAGGTCCGGCACGGAGTCCGACGTGTACGTGGCCCGGAGCGCACCCGTGAGCGCCTCGACCGTGAGCGGCACCCGCCCGCACGCCAGCCGGATCCACGCGAGCTCGTCGACCACCTCGAGGTCCCAGCCGCCGCGGTCGACGACGATCTCCAGCAGCGCCGCGGCCACCAGGGTCACGGCACGCGGCTCGAGCGGGCTGGCCGCCCAGCGGTGCGTCGAGCGCGCGAGGTCGTCGCCGTGCACCACGAGCTCGAGCACGCGCGAGACGAGCATCTCCGAGAGCAGGACGGGCCCGCGGCGGGCCTGGACCACCGGGTCCGGGCCGAGCTCGCGCAGGGCCGCGATGCGCGCGAACGCCGCCGCGGCCATCGCGTCGACGGCACCCAGCGGGTCGGGGCGGATCTGCTCGGCGAGGTCACGTGTCACGGCGCTGATCTGCTCGGCGCGCTCCGGGTAGCTGCCGAGGTACTCCGCGAGGGTCAGCGGGACCGTGCCGGGCGCGGTGGGCCGGGCCACGGCCAGCGCGTCCATGGCACGCCCGAGGTGCGCGACGAGGTCGGCCACCGTCCAGCCGCCAAGCACGCTGGGCTCGCGCGTCGCGGCCTCGTCGAGCTCGCCGACCCAGGCGCGCAGGCGGCGCCACTGCGCGGCAAGGATCTCCTCGATCGCCGCGAGGTCCGTCGCGCTCTGTCGTCCACCCATGGCGTCATCGTAGGGACGGGCGCCGGGACGGGCGCGCGGGCGCTCAGCCGAGGAAGCCGCGGACCAGCCCGCCCACCTGCTCGGCCTCGATGAGGAACCCGTCGTGCCCGAAGTCCGAGCGGGCCAGGTGCAGGCCGTCGGCGCCCGGGATCCCCGCGGCGATCTCCACGGACTGCGCGGGCAGGTAGAGCCGGTCGGTGTCCACCGCGACGACGAGGGCGCGCGCGGTCACGCCGCCCAGCGCCGCGGCGACGCCCCCGCGCCCCCGGCCGACGTCGTGCGACAGGATCGCGTCGGTGAG
>NZ_DAORSQ010000187.1:1316-2623 GCF_035443605.1 Actinotalea sp.
CGGTTGCCGACGGGGTCACCCTCCCGCCAGGCAGCGCTCGCGGGCAGCGGGGCGTCGGTGGGCACGACGTGCAACCTACCGGCGCCGCCGCGGCGCGCGGAATCCGCTGCCGGGCGGGAGGGCGCGACCATCAGGCGCTCTGGGCGGCCCGGAAGCCGGCCTCGAGGTCGGCCAGGATGTCGTCGATGTGCTCGATGCCCACGGACAGGCGGACCAGACCCGGGGTGACGCCCGACTCGAGCTGCTCGGCCGGCGTCAGCTGGCTGTGCGTCGTCGTCGCCGGGTGGATGACGAGCGAGCGCACGTCACCGATGTTCGCGACGTGCGAGTGGAGCTCGAGGCCGTCGACGAACGCCTTGCCGGCCGCCGCGCCGCCGACGATCTCGAACGCGACGATCGCCCCGGCGCCCCGGGGTGCGTACTTGAGCGCGTTCGCGTGCCAGGGGCTCGACTCCAGGCCCGCGTAGTGCACGGTCGTGACGTCGTCGCGCGCCTCGAGCCAGGCCGCGACCGTCTCCGCGTTCGCGACGTGCCGCTCGATGCGCAGCGACAGCGTCTCCAGGCCCTGGGCGATGAGGAAGGCGTTGAACGGCGAGATCGCCGCGCCGAGATCGCGCAGCAGCTGGACGCGCGCCTTGAGGATGTACGACAGGTTGATCCCGAAGATCCCACCGGCGCCCAGGTCGCGGCCGTAGACCAGGCCGTTGTACGACGGGTCGGGCTGGTTGTAGTTGGGGAACCGCTCGGGGTGCTGGGCGTAGTCGAACGTGCCGCCGTCGACGATGACGCCGCCGATCGCCGTGCCGTGACCGCCGAGGTACTTGGTCGCCGAGTGGATGACGACGTCGGCGCCGTGCTCGAGAGGGCGTACGAGGTACGGCGTGGCGACGGTGTTGTCCACCAGCAGGGGGACGCCGACCTCGTGCGCGACGGCCGCGACGGCCTCGATGTCGAGCACGTCCGCCCTCGGGTTGGGGATGGTCTCGCCGAAGAACAGCTTGGTGTTGGGCTGGACGGCGTCGCGCCACGCCTGCGGGTCGTGCGGGTCGGTGACGAACGTCGTGGTGATGCCCAGCTTCGGCAAGGTGTGGTGCAGCAGGTTGTACGTGCCGCCGTACAACGAGGGGCTGGCGACGACGTGGTCGCCGGCCTCGGCGATGTTGAGGATCGCGAGTGTCTCTGCCGCCTGGCCCGAGGCGAGCAGCAGCGCGCCGACGCCGCCCTCGAGCGAGGCGATGCGGTCCTCGACGGCGCTCTGCGTCGGGTTGCCGAGCCGGGTGTAGATGGGGCCGAGGTCCGCCAGGGCG
>NZ_DAORSQ010000188.1:0-2623 GCF_035443605.1 Actinotalea sp.
CAGAGGAGGCCAAGACCGCGCAGGTCGCGGCGTTCTGCTGGCAGGTGCTCGGCCAGGCGGACTTCACGCGCAGCGACGCCGTCGTCGGGCTCGGCGGCGGGGCGACCACAGACCTCGCCGGCTTCGTCGCGGCGACCTGGCTGCGCGGGATCGCCGTCGTTCAGGTGCCGACCACCCTGCTCGCCATGGTCGACGCGGCCGTAGGCGGCAAGACCGGGATCAACACGGCCGAGGGCAAGAACCTCGTCGGCGCGTTCCACCCGCCGGCCGGGGTGCTGTGCGACCTGTCCACGCTGGACTCGCTGCCCGTGCACGACCGCACCGCGGGGCTCGCCGAGATCATCAAGGCGGGGTTCATCGTCGACGAGCGGATCCTCGAGCTCGTCGAGGAGAACGCGGCTGCGCTCGTGGCGCCGGTGCTGACCCCGGGTGCGCGGGAGGTGCTCCGGGAGCTGGTCGAGCGGGCCGTGCGGGGCAAGGCCGACGTCGTGGGCGTCGACCTGCGTGAGGCCGGGCTGCGCGAGATCCTCAACTACGGCCACACCTTCGGCCACGCGATCGAGCTCGTCGAGCGGTTCTCGTGGCGGCACGGGGCCGCCGTCTCGGTGGGCATGGTCTACGCCGCCGAGCTCGCGCGGCTCGCGGGCCGGCTGGACGACGCCGTCGTCGAGCGGCACCGGGCCGTGCTGGGCGCCGTCGGGCTGCCGCTGACGTACCGCGAGGACCGCTGGGACCAGCTGCTCGCGGCCATGCGGCGGGACAAGAAGACCCGCGGCGACCTGCTGCGGTTCGTCGTCCTCGAGGACGTGGGGCGCCCGGTGCGGCTCGAGGGCCCCGATCCCGCGCTGCTGGTCGCGGCCTACGCCGAGGTGAGCCGGGCGCCCGCCCGCGGGCCCGTCGCGCTGTGACGCCGGCGCGGCGGGCGGCCCTGCCGCACCGTCCGCGGCACCGGCGATCGCCTACCCTGGCGCCATGACACGCGTGCTCGTCCTCAACGGACCCAACCTCGGCCGGCTCGGGGTGCGTGAGCCGGAGGTCTACGGCTCCGCGACGCACGCGGACCTCGCGCGGCAGTGCGCCGCCTGGGGCGCCGAGCTCGGCCTGACGGTCGAGACGCGGCAGTCCGACGACGAGTCCGAGATGGTCGGCTGGCTGCACCAGGCCGTCGACGTGCGCGCGCACGTGGTGCTCAACCCCGCCGCCTTCACGCACTACTCGTACGCACTGCGCGACGCCGCTGCCCAGGTGACGACGGGCGGGCTGCTGCTCGTGGAGGTGCACCTGTCGAACCCCGCGACCCGCGAGACCTTCCGCCACACGAGCGTCATCGGCGGCGTCGCGACCGGCACCGTCGCGGGCTTCGGCACGGACTCCTACCGCCTTGCCCTCTCGGCGATCGCCACCCGCCTCGCCTGAAGGCGCCGCCTCGCCCGACCCTCGCCCGACCCCCGGCTGACCCGAGGCGCCGCCTCGCCTGAGGCCCGGCCGCCGCCTGCCCCGCCCACCTCGCCCGACCCCCGCGGTGCCCGCCCGTTCGCCCCGGTCCGCCCGCCGCACCCGTTCGCGTCCCAGTTCTCTGCAGATATCGGTCATCAGGCGACCAAGACCTGCCGAGAACTCGGTGGGGTGCCGATCATCGGGTCAGGGCGGCGCGGATCTGGTCGATGACGAGGTCGGGGCGTTCGGTGAGGTCCTGCCAGGTGAAGCGGAGCACCGTGTAGCCGGCGCCGACGAGCCGATTCTGGCGCGTGCGGTCGGACTGGAACCGGGCTGCGCCGTGGTACGCCATGCCGTCGACCTCGATGACGAGCCTGGCCTCGAGGAAGAGCACGTCGGCCCGGCCGATGAGCCCTGCCGTGTCGGACACCGGCACGTCCGTGCGCCAGCCGGTGATCTGCGAGAGGTCGAGCAACCGCAGCAGCCGTCGCTCCGCGGCGCCGAGTGCACCGCGCTCGGTGTCACGGAGGACCTCGCGGCGACGGCCGTTGCCCCAGCGGCCCGGCCGCGCCGCGACCATCCGGTCGAGCTCGTCCCGCGTCCACAGCTCTCGCGTGAGGGCCCAGATCATCAGGGAGTCCGCCTCGTCGTCGGGCAGACGGCCGACGCAGTCGAAGAGCGTGCGGGCGCGCGAGGTGAGACGCACCCGACCCATCCGCACCACGTCGCTCGGCTCGATCGCCACGAGGTGCGGGACGAGGGCCGGACGCGGGTGTCGCTTCGTGGGCACGATCGCGTGCGCACGCGTCGAGAGCGCCACGGGGAGCCGGTGCATGGCGGCGGCTGTGCGCAGGCATGCGACGCCATCGGGCCAGGTGAGCGCCACCGCCCACGCGAGCGATCCCGGCTGCTGGGCGGTCGCGGCGGGGCGCAGGGCGTCGCCGGCGAGGCGCACCCACTCGCCCGTGCGGCGGCGTCGTCGGACCTGGTCGGGCGACATGCCGGCCGCGAGCGCCTGCGCCACGGTGAACACCCCGGCCTGGTACCGGGCCGGTCCGGGGACCCAGCCCCGGGCGAAGTGATCGGTCACGCCGGCAGGGTGGCAGCGGTGCGCCGATCGAGCCACGACGGCCTCATCCGGCTGTGGACGGACCGCCCGACCGACCCACGCGCGCGCGCCCCTAGG
>NZ_DAORSQ010000189.1:0-2575 GCF_035443605.1 Actinotalea sp.
GGCGGCGCTCGCCCGGGTGGTGCGCAACCTCGTCGACAACGCCGTCCGGCACGCGCGCACGCGGGTGCTGGTGCACGTCGCCGACGGGTGCGTGGGCGTCGAGGACGACGGCGCCGGCGTCGCCGCGGCCGACCGCGAGCGCGTCTTCGAGCGCTTCGTGCGCCTCGACGCGGCCCGCGAGCGCGAGTCCGGTGGCAGCGGGCTGGGCCTGGCCATCGCGCGGGAGATCGCCCGCGAGCACGGCGGCGACGTCGTGCTCGCCGCGTCCTCGCTGGGCGGCCTGGCCGCGACGCTCCGCCTGCCGCCGCCCTCCGGCGTCGCGGCTCAGGCCGGCGGGTCGGTGTAGCGGAGCACCCCGAGCCGGTGGCTGCACTCGTCGCCGAGGAGCATCCCCGCGATCGCCCCCTGGCGGCGCAGGTCGTGCAGGGCCCCGACGACGCGCTCGCGCAGGGCCGCAGGGTCGATGGTGTTGACGTTGATCTTCGTCCCGCCCTCGAAGCCCGCGAGCGTGGACACGCGCCACTTGAGGACCACCCGCCACGGCATGGCCTCGGCGGCGTCGGGCGGCCGGTGGTGCCACTCCTCGTTGGACGGCACGCGCACGCCGGTCGCCGCGTGCAGGGCGTGCAGCAGGTCGGAGACGGCGCGCACCTCGGCTGCGGTGTGCTCCCACGGCAGCTGGTGCGCGCTGGTGGAGTACACCTCGAGAGAGGGGTAGCGGTGGCCCACCCCCGCCACGGCGACCGCGTGCGCGTTCTCCGCCACCACGAGCCGGTGCGCTGCCGCGTGGTCGAGGACGGCGGTGGTGAACACGTCGGGCTCCACGCGCAGGCGGGCCAGCTCGCGGTCGATCTGCGGCCCGTGCTCGTCGATCGCCACGAGCTGCTTGTGCAGGTGGTCGAAGGACGCCCCGGCCGGTCGCAGCCAGTTCTGGAACACGGCGACGTACCGCGCGTGCGGCTGGCTCGCGTAGAGGTCGCGCAGCGCGTCGACGGTGAACGCCGTGTACGCGTGGTGCTCGTCGGGCGTCATCGTGCCCGAGCCGGCGAGCTCGTCGTCGTACCGGGCGCCGTCGACGAGGTGGCGGCGGGGGACGACGACGTCGTGGGAACCGGCGAAGAGGTCGACGGCGCGGGTCAGCCGCTCGGCCTCGGGGATCGCGGCCCAGTCCGTCGGCGCCACCCCGCCCGCGAGCGCCCGCCGCTCGAGGATCGCCAGGACGTGCGCCCGCCCCGCCGGGGTGGCTGTGTAGCGCGCGGCGCGGGCGACGACGTCGACCGACGGGCGGAAGCCGTGGTTGGTGCGCCAGTAGTCCACCGAGAGGATCTCGAAGAGGTTGGGGATGCGGCGCAGGCGTGCGACGGTGGCGTCCAGCGCCTCGGCGGGGACCTCGCGGAGCACGACGGGGCCCGAGTCCGGACCGTCGACGAGGCGAGCCTTCTCGGGCGGGGTCTCGCGGTACCGGCCGGCGCAGAACGCGCAGAGCCGGTCCGCCTGGGCGGGGTCGACCGCGCGCAGCACGTCCGCCGGGACGCCCAGCGGCCGGTTGGCCCGGCCGGGCACGGTCCACACCACGGTGCCGGTCAGCGGGGAGACCTGCTTGACGGTGCCGTCGGCCAGCCGCACGAGCGGTTCACCGCTCCAGGGGTGAGTGGACATGGCACCTCGTCGTCGTGGCCGGTCACCACACCCTAGCCACGCACGCCCCGGCCGCCGCGGCCCCGAAATGCGTGCGCCCCGTGTCGGTACCAGCGGGTAACGTCAGCGCCCGTGCCCACTCCCACCCACCCCGCACCCGTGATCTCCGCCGTCGGCCTCACCAAGCGCTACGGCGACCTCGCCGCGGTCGACGGGATCGACCTCGAGGTCCCGCCCGGGGAGTCGTTCGGCCTGCTGGGCCCCAACGGCGCGGGCAAGTCCACGACGATGAAGATGGTCGGAGCGGTGTCCACCCGCACGTCGGGCGACCTGCGCGTGCTGGGCCTCGACCCGGACACGCACGGACCGGAGATCCGCTCCCAGCTCGGCGTCGTGCCGCAGGAGGACAACCTCGACGCGGAGCTGCGCGTGCGGGACAACCTCATCGTCTACGGCCGGTACTTCGGCATCCCGCGCGCGGTGTGCGCGCAGCGGGCGGACGAGCTGCTCGCCTTCGCCCAGCTCGAGGACAAGGCCAGGGCCAAGGTCGACGACCTGTCCGGCGGGATGAAGCGCCGCCTCACCATCGCCCGCGCCCTCGTCAACGAGCCGCGCGTGCTCATGCTCGACGAGCCGACAACGGGGCTGGACCCGCAGGCCCGGCACGTCCTGTGGGACCGGCTGTTCCGGCTCAAGGAGCGCGGCACCACGCTCATCCTCACCACGCACTACATGGACGAGGCCGAGCAGCTGTGCGACCGCCTCGTCGTGGTCGACCACGGCCGGATCATGGCCGAGGGCAGCCCGTCGGCCCTCATCCGCCGCTACTCCTCGCGCGAGGTGGTCGAGGTGCGCTTCGGCTCGGAGCGCAACGCCACGGCCGCCGAGCAGCTGGCCGGGCTGGGCGACCGTGTCGAGGTGCTGCCCGACCGCGTGC
>NZ_DAORSQ010000190.1:0-2556 GCF_035443605.1 Actinotalea sp.
GTCGTGGCCGTTGACCACGAGCCAGCCCGAGGAACCGCGGTCCGCGCCCGAGCGCACGGGCACCGCGGGTGGCGGGTCGCACCCCGACGGCGGCGAACCGCTGCTCGACCAGTGGCCCACCGGTCGGCTCTTCTCCGCCGTCGCCCGGCGCATCGAGCGGGACTGGAACGGGCACCTGGCCCACTGGGACCTCAACCACGCGTCCCTCCCGGTGCTCTTCCTCCTGCTGGGCGGGCCGCGCTCGCAGCGCGAGCTGGCGCTCGCCTCCGGGGTGACCGAGCAGACGATGAGCAAGATCATCGCGCGGCTCGAGCGCCAGGGCTTCGTCGAGCGAGGCGCGCACCCGCTCGACCGCCGCCGCCACGACGTGCTCCTCACCCCGCCGGGACGGGCTGCGCTCTTCGAGGCGGGCGACGCGCAGGCGGCCGAGGCGATGAGCATGGCCGGCCTGTCCCGCGACCAGGTGGCCCAGCTGCGCGCGCTCCTGCTCGTCATGCTCGCCGAGCGCCCCCGGGACACCGACCCGGCGCACGAGTACGCGCGCGCAGCCGAGGAGGCCCGCAGCAGGGGGACGCACGGCCACGGGTCGCGGGACGAGGCGGCGCACGACGACATCGCGCACGACGAGGAGCCCGACGCGGACGCCGGGTAGCGTGCCCGCCATGGAGCTCGTCACCCCGGACCCGCGCCGGGTCGAGTACGGCCGCGCGTGGGCCCTGCAGCGCTCGGTGCACGCGGCCGTGGCGGACGGCACCCGGCCGGACACGGTGCTGCTCGTCGAGCACCCGGACGTCTACACCGCCGGGCGGCGCACCGCCCAGGCCGACCGGCCGGTCGACGGCACCCCGGTGGTCGACGTCGACCGCGGCGGGCGGATCACCTGGCACGGCCCCGGCCAGCTCGTCGCCTACCCGGTGGTGCGCCTCGCCGAGCCGGTGGACGTCGTCGCCTACGTCCGGGCCCTCGAGGACGCCCTGCAGCGCACGTGCACGGATCTCGGGCTGGCCACCGTGCTCGTCCCGGGACGCTCGGGGGTCTGGTGCGCCGCCGACGCCCCCGGGCCCGGCGCGCGCCGTGAGCGCAAGGTCGCAGCGATCGGGGTGCGCGTGGCCCGCGGCGTGACGATGCACGGCCTCGCGCTCAACTGCGACCCGGACCTCGGCGCCTTCGCCCGGATCGTGCCCTGCGGCATCCCGGACGCGGACGTCACGTCGCTGTCCGTGGAGCTGGGCCGCCGGGTCGGCCTCGACGAGGTCGAGCCCCTGCTGCGCCGCCACCTCGTCGAGGTCCTCACCCCGCTGCTCGCCGCGTCGCGGGCCGGCGCACCCGCGGCCGTGGCCGTCGTGGTCCCGCGGGGCCCGGTCCCGACCCCTGACGTAGGGTGACCCGGTGACGATCGCACCCGAGGGCCGCCGCATGCTCCGGGTCGAGGCCCGCAACGCCGAGACCCCGATCGAGAAGAAGCCCGCGTGGATCAAGACCCGGGCGACCATGGGCCCGGAGTACTCCGAGCTCAAGGGACTGGTCCAGCGCGAGGGCCTGCACACGGTGTGCGAGGAGGCCGGCTGCCCCAACATCTTCGAGTGCTGGGAGGACCGCGAGGCCACCTTCCTCATCGGCGGCGACCAGTGCACGCGGCGCTGCGACTTCTGCCAGATCGACACGGGCAAGCCGGCCGACCTCGACGTCGACGAGCCGCGCCGGGTGGCCGAGTCCGTCCAGGCGATGGGTCTGCGGTACTCCACCGTGACGGGCGTCGCGCGCGACGACCTGCCCGACGGCGGCGCGTGGCTCTACGCCGAGACGGTGCGGCAGATCCACGCGCTCAACCCCGGCACGGGCGTCGAGCTGCTCATCCCCGACTTCAACGCCGTGCCGGCCCAGCTCGCCGAGGTGTTCTCGTCGCGGCCCGAGGTGCTCGCGCACAACCTCGAGACCGTGCCGCGGATCTTCAAGCAGATCCGCCCCGGCTTCCGCTACGAGCGATCCCTGGAGGTGCTCGGCGCGGCACACGCCGAGGGCATGGTGACCAAGTCCAACCTCATCCTCGGCATGGGCGAGACCTACGAGGAGGTCGTCGAGGCGTTGCACCGCCTGCACGACGCCGGCTGCGACCTGCTGACGATCACGCAGTACCTGCGCCCGTCGCTGCGCCACCACCCGGTGGACCGCTGGGTGCGCCCTGAGGAGTTCGTCGCGCTCTCGGAGGAGGCCGAGCGGATCGGCTTCCTCGGCGTGATGTCCGGACCGCTGGTGCGCTCGTCCTACCGGGCGGGGCGCCTGTGGGGCCAGGCGATGCACCGCAGCGGGCGCCCCATCCCGCCGGAGCTGGCCCACCTGGCCCAGGTCGGCACCGCCCGCCAGGAGGCCCGCAGCCTGCTCGCCCGCTGAGGGCGCGGCACGGTCGCCGCCGGCAGGGCCGGGCCGCGCACGGTCGGGCCGCGCACGGCCAGTAGACTCCTGCCTCATGGCACGCCAGAACTCCCCCGCCGCAGCGTCGTCCGAGCCGTCCGCGAAGCCGGCCAAGGTGAAGAAGGTCCGCTGGTACCACCAGCT
>NZ_DAORSQ010000191.1:0-2478 GCF_035443605.1 Actinotalea sp.
CGCTCCGCACCCGAGGCGCAACCCTCCACACAGGCACCGAACGCTCCGCACCCGGGGCGCAAGCCTCCGCGCGAGCACCGAACGCTCCGCACCCGCGACGCAACGCTCCGCACTCGCGAGGGCGGGTTCAGGCGACGAGTGAGCGGAGCACGTACTGCAGGATCCCGCCGTTGCGGTAGTAGTCCGCCTCGCCGGGGGTGTCGATGCGCACGACCGCGTCGAACGCGACGACCGATCCGTCCGCCCGCGTCGCCGTGACCGCGACGGTGCGGGGGGTGTCGCCGTCGTTGAGCGCCGTGACCCCGGAGATGTCGAAGGCCTCGGTGCCGTCCAGGGCCAGGGAGTCGGCCGACTCCCCCGCCGGGAACTGCAGCGGCAGCACGCCCATCCCGATGAGGTTGGAGCGGTGGATCCGCTCGAAGCTCTCGGTGATGACGGCGCGGACGCCCAGGAGGCTGGTGCCCTTGGCCGCCCAGTCGCGCGAGGAGCCAGAGCCGTACTCGGTGCCGCCGAGGATGACCAGCGGCACGCCGGCCGCTGCGTACGCCTGGGCCGCGTCGTAGATCGTCGTCTGCTCGCCCGTGAGGTGGTTGACGGTCATCCCGCCCTCGACCCCCGGCACCAGCTGGTTGCGCAGCCGGATGTTGGCGAACGTGCCACGGATCATGACCTCGTGGTTGCCGCGGCGCGAGCCGTAGGAGTTGAAGTCCTTGCGGTCCACGCCGTGCTCGGCGAGGTAGCGACCAGCGGGGCTGTCGGCCTTGATCGACCCGGCAGGGCTGATGTGGTCCGTGGTCACCGACGCCCCGAGCTTGGCGAGCACCCGGGCGCCGTGGATGTCCGTCACCGGGGCAGGGGTGGCAGGCATGCCGTCGAAGTACGGGGGCTTGCGGACGTAGGTCGAGCTCGGGTCCCACGCGAACGTGTCGCCGACGGGCGTGCGCAGGCCCCGCCAGCGCTCGTCCCCGGCGAACACGTCGACGTACCCCGCCGTGAACATCTCCCGGTCGATCGCCGCGTCCATCGTTGCCTGCACCTCGGCCGCAGACGGCCAGATGTCGGCCAGCAGCACGGGCGCGCCGGTAGCGTCGTGCCCCAGCGGCTCGCGCTCGAAGTCGAAGTCCATCGTCCCGGCCAGCGCGTAGGCGATGACCAGCGGCGGCGAGGCGAGGTAGTTCATCTTCACGTCGGGGTTGATCCGGCCCTCGAAGTTGCGGTTGCCGGACAGCACCGAGACGACGGACAGGTCGTGCTCGTTGACGGCGGCCGAGTCCTCGTCCGGCAGCGGGCCCGAGTTGCCGATGCACGTGGCGCAGCCGTACCCGACCAGGTGGAAGCCCAGCGCCTCGAGCGCGGGCCACAGCCCGGCCTTCTCGTAGTAGTCCGTGACCACCTTGGACCCCGGCGCCATCGACGTCTTGACCCACGGGCGGGCCGTCAGGCCTCGCTCGACGGCCTTGCGGGCCAGGAGCCCCGCGGCGAGCATGACCGACGGGTTGGACGTGTTGGTGCACGACGTGATCGAGGCGATGACGACGGCGCCGTGGTCGAGCTCTGTCGCCGTGCCGTTCGCCAGCGTCACGGGGACGCGGCGGTGCGGCCGCCCCACCGGGACGGCGTCGCCCAGGTGCGCCGGGGCGTCGGCGTCGTCGGCGTGCTCGCCGGCCGCGGCAGGGTCGGACGCGGGGAAGCTGCTCTCGACCGTGACGTCCAGGCCCGCGAGGCCGGCCCCGGTGTGCTCCACGTAGTCGAGGATCGACGTCGCGAAGGACTCCTTCGCCGAGGTCAGCTCGATCCGGTCCTGCGGGCGCTTGGGCCCGGCGATGGACGGCACGACGGTGGACAGGTCGAGCTCGAGGTACTCCGAGAAGACGGGCTCGAGGTAGTCGGCGGACGACGGGTCGTGCCACAGGCCCTGCTCGCGGGCGTAGGCCTCGACGAGGGCCACCAGCGCGTCGCTGCGGCCCGTGAGCCGCAGGTAGTCGAGCGTCACGTCGTCGACGGGGAAGATCGCGCACGTCGAGCCGAACTCGGGGCTCATGTTGCCGATCGTCGCGCGGTTGGCCAGCGGCACCTGCGCGACGCCCTCGCCGTAGAACTCCACGAACTTGCCGACCACGCCGTGGGCCCGCAGCTGCTGGGTGATGGTCAGCACGACGTCGGTCGCGGTGACGGCGGACGGGATGGCGCCGGTGAGGCGGAAGCCGACCACGCGCGGGATGAGCATGGAGACGGGCTGGCCGAGCATCGCGGCCTCGGCCTCGATGCCGCCGACGCCCCAGCCGAGCACGCCGAGGCCGTTGACCATCGTGGTGTGCGAGTCCGTGCCGACGCACGTGTCCGGGTAGGCCTGCAGCGCGCCGTCGACCGTGCGGGTCATCACGACGCGGGCGAGGTGCTCGATGTTGACCTGGTGCACGATCCCGGTGCCCGGCGGGACGACCTTGAAGTCGTCGAACGCCGTCTGGCCCCAGCGCA
>NZ_DAORSQ010000192.1:0-2443 GCF_035443605.1 Actinotalea sp.
TCTCCTTGGCGATGGAGACGCCGTCGTTGGTGATCGTGGGGGCGCCCCACTTCTTCTCCAGCACGACGTTGCGGCCCTTGGGGCCGAGCGTGACCTTGACGGCGTCAGCGAGGGCGTTCATGCCCCGCTCCATGCCGCGGCGGGCCTCTTCGTCGAACGCGATGATCTTGGCCATTCGGATGGTCCTCCGGTTGTGGCGGTGTGCTGGCCACGGCGCCCGCGACGGACGGACCGGTCGGCCCGCGGTCATGTCCCGCGGGTGTCCCGGCCCTCACCGGACCAGATGTCTCTGTCACTCTCGGGTCGAGAGTGCTAAGTCATTATTGGCACTCTCGACCGACGAGTGCAAGCGCGCGTGCCCGCGGCGCGACGCGGTGCGGCGTCAGGGGGTGAAGTCGTCCGCCAGGACGACGACGATCCCCTCGGGAGCCAGGTCCACCGACTCCTCGACGGCGGCGATGCCGAGCGCCGCAGCCACGGCCTGCGCCGTCGCGACGTCGGCCGCCGCCGGGTAGTACACGACGGTGGCCGCCTGGTCGTCGCCGTCCCAGTTGCCGCTCGAGACGTTGGTGAAGCCGGCCGCCTCGACGGCGTCCTTCGCGGAGCTCGCCAGGCCGGAGGTCGTGGTCGCGTTGAAGACCTCCACCGCCCGCGCGAGGTCGACGACGGCATCGGGCGTGGGCTCCGGCGTCGGCGTCGGCGTCGCCTCCTCGGCGGGCTCGGTCGCCTCCTCCGTCGGGTCGGCCGCCCCACCGGTCGCGTCGTCCGTGCCGGCCGTCTCCTCCGTCGCGGTCTCCGAGCCCTGCCACGGCAGGTCGACGCCGTCGGAGATGACCGTCACCGCGGCGTACGCGAGCACGGGGAAGAGCACGACGGCGACGACGAAGGGCCACCAGCGCGACCACCAGGTCCGCGGCGTGCGGTGGACCCCGCGTGGGCCGGCCGACGCGGCGGCACCATCGAACTCGTCCGGGGGGTACGGGTAGTCGGCGGGGCTCACGGCCGACAGGCTATCGGCTCGCGCGGCTCAGCCGTCGACGCCGAGGCGACGCGCCGTGCGGGCGCGCTGGCGGGTCGCGCGCATGCGACGCAGGCGCTTGACGAGCATCGGGTCGTGCGCCAGCGCGGCCGGGGAGTCGATCAGGGCGTTGAGCACCTGGTAGTAGCGCGTGGCCGACATGCCGAACAGCTCCCGGACCGCCTGCTCCTTGGCGCCCGCGTACTTCCACCACTGGCGCTCGAAGGCCAGGACCTGCTCGTCCCGCTCCGACAGCCCGGTCGGTCCGGGACCGGCGGCGGCGTCCGCGTCCGGCGCGTGCAGCGTCATGACGGTGGCGTCCATGCGAACCTCCGGGACGATCGATGCTCTGGCCCGGCCATCGTACCGGCGGAATGACAGCCGTGTCATTCCCTCGGCGCGCCCCGCTCCCGTGGTAGCGCCGGACGCGCACGGCGACCACCCGGACGGCGGAGCGCGGGTCACCGAGCGCTCCCGCGCTACCCTGCGCGGGTGCCGCGGCTGCCCCTCGACCAGGTCATGTCCCCCGACTGGGCCGCCGCGCTGGCACCGGTCGAGCCGCGCCTGCGGGCGATCGGCGACGCCCTGCGCGCCGAGTCCGCAGCGGGCCGTCCGTGGCTGCCCGGTCCGGACGCCGTGCTGCGGGCTTTCGCCCGCCCCCTGGCCGAGGTCCGCGTGCTCGTCGTCGGCCAGGACCCGTACCCCACGCCCGGCCACGCCGTCGGGCTCGCGTTCTCGGTGGCGCCGGACGTGCGCCCGCTGCCCCGCTCGCTGGCCAACATCTACACCGAGCTCCAGGCCGACCTCGGCTGCACGCCCGGACCGACCGGGGACCTGACACCGTGGACGCACCAGGGCGTGCTGCTGCTCAACCGGGTGCTCACCGTGGGCGTCGGGGCACCGGCGTCCCACCAGCGCCTCGGCTGGCAGGAGGTCACGGACCAGGCGGTGCGCGCGCTCGTCGCCCGCGGCGGGCCGCTCGTCGCCGTGCTGTGGGGCCGCCAGGCCGCCGAGGTCCGGCCGTTGCTCGGCGACGTCCGCGTCGTGTCCAGCGCGCACCCCAGCCCGCTGTCCGCCGCCCGCGGCTTCTTCGGGTCGCGGCCGTTCTCGGCCGTCGACGCGCTGCTCGAGGAGCAGGGGGCACCAGCGGTGCGCTGGTGCCCTTCCCCGCCCTCCTCCGGTCGATCCGGCTGACCGTCGTGCCGCCAGGACCCCCGTCCGGGCACCGCCGCGACCGGACCCCCGCCCGGCCGTCCTGCTCCGGGCCCCGGTCCCCGACGGACCTGCCCGCTGCGGTCGGTTGCCCGACCGGTCGTTCCTCCGGCGGACCCCCGTCCGCCGTGCCGTGCCCGGCCGGACCCCCGTCCGCCGTGCCGTGCCCGGCCGGACCCCCGTCCGACCTCCTCCCCCCGCCGGGCCGGAGCC
>NZ_DAORSQ010000193.1:0-2434 GCF_035443605.1 Actinotalea sp.
CTGATCGTCGGGCCCGCGTTCGCCGTCGGTGCCCGGCGCAGCCAGCGGGACCTCGCGCTCCTCGCGGCGATCGGCGGCGACCGTCGGACGCTGCGTCGGGTGGTGCTGCTCGGCGGTGCGGTGATCGGCTCGATCGCCTCGGTCGTGGCGGTGGTGGGGGGGATCGGGCTCGCGGCCGGCTACCGGGCGCTCGACCGGCTCGGCGGGGGGTTCGGCCTGCCCGACCTGCGCGTCCCCGCGACCGTCCTGCTGCTCGTCCCGTTCGGCGCCCTGCTGGCGACGGCCGCTGCATGGGCGCCGGCGAGGCATGCCGCCCGGGTGGACGTCGTCGCCGCACTGACGGGCCGGCGCGCCGAGGCCCAGCCCCGCCGGCGAATCCCCGCCGTAGGCCTCGTCGTCATCGCCCTCGGGGCGGGCGGGGCGCTGGTCGGTGCGATGACGGGGAGCACCGCGCTCCTGGTCTCCGGGGTGGTGGCGCTCGAGGTGGGACTGGTTGCGGCCTCCGGCGCGCTCGTCGCGCTCGCCGGGCGCCTGGCGCCCCGGACGGGGCCGGCGGGCCGTCTGGCGCTGCGGGATGCGGTCCGCCAGCGATCGCGCACAGCACCGGCCGTGGCAGCGGTCCTGGCGGCGATGGCGGGGGTGGTCGCCGGTGCGACCTACCTCACCTCGGGCGAGCAGCATCTGGCAGCTCAGTACACCCCGCTGGCGGCCGACGGCGTGGCGATGCTCGGCTTCGGCGCGATGGACCCGTCCGATCCGGACCGGGACGCACTGGCCGAGTCCGCCGTGGGCGTGGTCCGCGCCGGCCTGGCCGTGACCGCGATGGTGCCGGTGAGCATCGTCGACCCCTCGGGCACGGTCGACGGTGACAGCCCGACGCTCAGCGCCGAACGGCCGCCAGCGAACGTGTGCCCGCTGCAGGGCGACGTGACGCTCCCCGTCGCCGAGGTCCGCGCCGCGTGGAACGACCCACGCTGCGGCGGGGTCTCCGGCGGCTCCATCGCCTGGACTGCCCCGGGAACCTGGGACTCCACCCTGGTGGACGACGGGACGGCGATCGCAGCTCTCGGCCTGCCGAGGAGCGAGCGGGCCGCTGCCGCCCTGCAGTCCGGTGCGGCCGTCGTGGCGTCGCCGCTGGACCTGTGGCCGGACGGCACCGTCCACCTGCGGGTCGTGGCCGCGGACCTGGTGACGGGTGACCTGCTCACCGGACCGACGACCGTGCTCCCGGCCGTCGCCGTCGACCTCGGCAACGCCGGTCAGTACGGGCTCGTGGTGCCGCCGGCTGCCGTCGCCGAACTCGGCCTCACGGCGCGGCTCGCCGGGTACGTCGCGCAGACGTCGCGCGCCCCGACGCACGCGGAGCAGGACGCGGTCGAGGCCGCCCTCATGGCGGCCGTCGGCCCGACGGTCTCGCTGCAGCTCGAGCGCGGGCACTCCGCGGCCCAGCCCGAGGTGGTGTGGCTCCTCGTGGCTGCGGCCACGGTCGTCGGCCTCGGAGCGACAGCGATCGTCACTGCGCTGGCCGCGACGGAGGCGCTGCCCGACCTGGCCATCCTCGGCGCGATCGGTGCCGCCCCGGCGCTCCGCCGCCGTTTCGCCGCGGCCCAGGCCGGCCTCGTGGCGGGCATCGGGACGCTGGTCGGGGTGCTGACGGGGCTGCTCCTCGGCCGGGTCCTCGTGCTCGCCGAGCGCTATCGAGGACCCGTCGTCGACCTGGACTGGCAGGTCGTCACGCCGTGGTCGGCCGTGCTGGCGGTGGCCGTCGGGGTGCCGCTGCTCGCTGCCGGCGGCGGATTCCTCCTGACCCGCTCCCGCCTGCCGATGGTCCGTCGGGTGGTGGGATAGATGACGGACGACGCGGAACGTGCGATGCGCCGCGAGGA
Source organism: Actinotalea sp. (assembly GCF_035443605.1). Taxonomy (NCBI): domain Bacteria; kingdom Bacillati; phylum Actinomycetota; class Actinomycetes; order Micrococcales; family Cellulomonadaceae; genus Actinotalea; species Actinotalea sp. The sequence goes on from NZ_DAORSQ010000193.1 coordinate 1,887, forward strand.
GCTGCTCTACCGGCGCGAGCTGGCCGCGCGGACGCGGCGCGGGGTGGTGCAGCAGCGCGCCCGGGTGCGCTCGGTTCCGGGTCCGTGGGTCGAGCCTGCCGACCGGGACCGCAGCTCCTCCGCAGATCCCGTTGACCGGGTTTTGCACGGCGCGTAGCGTCGAAACGCGCACCGGTCGACGGTCGCCCGGTGCCCGGAGGAGGCACCATGCTCGCCGACCATGACGCCATGCCCACGCTGGCCGTGTCCGATCTGACGCGTGCTCGGCAGTTCTACGAGGAGGTCCTGGGCTTCACGCCCCTGGGAGATGTCCCCGACGGGGTCTCCTACCGCGCGGGCTCGACCTCGTTCCTCGTCTACCCGTCCTCGTTCGCCGGGACCAACAAGGCGACGGCCATGTCCTTCCAGGTCCCCGTCGACGCGTTCGATGCCGAGGTCGCGGCCTTGCGCGCCCAGGGCATCGCCTTCCAGACGTTCGAGGTCGAGGGCATCACCTGGGACGACGGCGTCGCGTCGTGGGGCGAGGGTCGCAGCGCGTGGTTCGAGGA
>NZ_DAORSQ010000194.1:0-2402 GCF_035443605.1 Actinotalea sp.
GGCGCCGGCTGGGCCGCGTGGAGACGGCGCGTCTGACGCGATGATGGTCCGATGAGCCCCACCCTCCCCCGCGCGGTCCACCCGGCCGCGTGGTGGGGGTGGGCTCTCGGGATGGCCGTCGCCGTGAGCATGACGACCAACCCCCTCCTGCTCCTGCTGGCCCTGGCGGTCGTCGCCCTGGTCGTCGCGGCCCGCCGGGGGTCCTCGCCCTGGGCTCGGGCCTTTCGGCTCTACCTGTGGCTGGGCCTGGCGATCATCGTCATCCGCATCGTGCTGCACGTGCTCGTCGGGCTGAAGTTCGGCGAGATCGTGCTGTTCACCCTTCCCGAGGTGACGCTCCCGTCGTGGGCGGCCGGCATCCAGCTCGGCGGCACCGTCTATCTCGAGGGGCTGCTCGCTGCGGCCCTGCAAGGCCTGCGGCTGGCCGTCATGATCGCGTGCATCGGGGCGGCCAACGCGCTGGCCAACCCCAAGCGCCTCCTGCGCGCGATGCCGGCAGCGCTGCACGAGATCGGTTCTGCCGTGGTCGTGTCCGTGTCCGTGGCCCCCCAGCTCGCCGAGAGCGTGCAACGGGTGCGCCGCGCCCGCCAGCTGCGCGGGGACACCCGCCGCGGCATCCGGTCGGTGCCGGCGATCGCCCTGCCGGTGCTCGAGGACACCCTCGAGCGCTCGCTCCTGCTGGCCGCCGCGATGGACTCGCGGGGATACGGGCGGGCCGGGGCGGCGCCGCGGGGCCAACGGCTGCTGACGGGCGCACTCACCCTCGGCGGCCTGCTCGCGAGCGCCGTCGGCATCTACGGGGTGCTCGACGCGACGACCCCTGCGGTGATGGGCACGCCGACCCTGCTCGCCGGCCTCGGGCTCTCGGCGCTCGGCCTGTGGCTCGGCGGCCGGCACGTGCCCCGCAGCACCTACCGTCCCGACCCGTGGCTCGGGGCGGAGTGGCTGGTCATCACGTGTGGGGTGGTCGCAGCGGCCGTGTTCGTCGTGCTGTCGCGGGTTGCGCCGGACGGTCTCTCGATGCCGCTGACGCCGCTGGGCGTGCCGCCGCTGCCGATCCCGGCGGTGGTGGGGCTGCTCGTCGGTGCCCTCCCGGCGTACCTGACCCCCGAGCCCCCGCGTCCGTCGTCGCGCGCGCCGCGGCGTGGGGCCGCAGAGGTGGTGGGCACCCGTGGATGAGCACGCGATCTCGCTGTCGCGGGTGTCGGTGACCCTGCCGGGGGCTGACCGGCCGGTGCTGCGCGACGTCGACCTCACCATCGAGGAGGGTGAGCTCGCGCTCGTCGTCGGACGCACCGGGTCGGGCAAGTCGACCCTGCTCGGCGCGATCTGCGGGCGGGTGCCGCACTTCACCGGCGGCACCCTCGCAGGGCACGTGCGGCTGCACGGCCGCGACACCCGTGAGCACCGCCCCCGCGACCTCGCCGACCTCGTGGGCGTCGTCGGTCAGGACCCGCTCGCCGGGTTCGTCACGGACACCGTCGAGGAGGAGCTCGCCTACGGCATGGAGCAGCTCGGGCTGTCGCCGTCGACGATGCGCAAGCGCGTCGAGGAGACGCTCGACCTGCTCGGCATCGCGGAGCTGCGCGATGTGGCCCTGCGCGAGCTGTCCGGGGGTCAGCAGCAGCGGGTGGCGATCGGGTCGGTGCTCACGGCTCACCCGCGGGTCATCGTGCTCGACGAGCCGACGTCGGCCCTGGACCCCACCGGCGCCGAGGAGGTCCTCGCGACGATCACCCGTCTCGTGCACGACCTCGCCGTCACCGTCGTCGTCGCCGAGCACCGGGTCGAGCGGGTGCTGCACTACGCCGACACCGTCGTGCACGTGTCGCCGGACGGGACGGTGTCGTCGGGCACGCCCGCACAGGTCATGGTGTCGAGCGACATCGCCTCCCCCGTCGTCGAGCTCGGCCGGTATGCCGGGTGGTCGCCGTTGCCGCTGTCGGTTCGGGACGCCCGCCGCGCCGCCGTCGACCTGCGCGCCCGCCTGAACGCCACCCTGGTGCCCCCTTCCCAGCCGTCCCCAGACCGACCAATAGGTCACTCGAAGGACAGCACCCCACCCGCCACCCCGTCCCCAGACCGACCAATAGGTCACCCGGGGGACACGGTGCTCACGGCGCGGGACGTCGTCGTCCGGCATCCGGGCGACGTGCTGGCCGTCGCGAAGGTCTCCCTCGAGCTGCGCGCCGGCGAGGTCACCGCGCTCATGGGGCGCAACGGGTGCGGCAAGTCGTCGCTGCTCTGGGCGATGCAGGGCAGCGGCGAGCTGACCTCCGGCACCGTGCGGGCCGCGATGGTCGACCCGCGAACCCTGGATGCCGGGGAGCGCCGCGCGCTCGTCGGTCTCGTTCCGCAGTCGGCAGCCGACCTGCTCTACCTCGACACCGTCGGTGGCGAGT
>NZ_DAORSQ010000195.1:0-2391 GCF_035443605.1 Actinotalea sp.
TGTCGCCCATCCCGATCGACTGCCACCTCATGATCGAGGACCCCGACCGCTGGGCACCGGGGTACGCCGAGGCCGGGGCCCGGTCGGTGACCTTCCACATCGAGGCCGTCGCGGATGCCGTGGCGACCGCCCGCGCCATCCGCGCCGCCGGGGCCCGGGCGGCGTTCGCGGTCAAGCCGGCAACCCCCTTCGCGCCCTACGAGGACCTCCTGCCCGAGGTCGACATGGTCTTGGTCATGACCGTCGAACCGGGGTTCGGTGGCCAGTCGTTCATGGCCGACCAGATGCCCAAGGTCTCGCAGGTCCGCGACGCCGTGCGCCGCTTCGGCGGCGAGGTGTGGGTGCAGGTCGACGGCGGGGTGTCCGCCTCGACCATCGAACAGTGTGCGGATGCCGGTGCGGACGTCTTCGTCGCCGGCTCGGCGGTGTACGGCGCCGAGTCGGCGTCCGCGGCCATCGAGCAGCTGCGCGCGCTCGCCAGCGCCCACACCCACCGGTGAGCGGGACGGCATCCCTGGTCGACCGGCTCGCCGACGTCGGCGGGTACGCGGTCGACCTGACCCTCACGGAGGGGCTGGCCCCGGGGGAGGTGCTCGACGGGGTCGAGCTGGAGGCCTGCCGCTTCGAGGGCGCCGTGCTCGAGGGAGCGGTGCTGCGCGGCTGCACGTTCACCGACTGCGTGTTCACGGGCTGCAACCTCAACCGGGTTGACCTCGACGGGTCACGCTTCGTGGACTGCCGGTTCCTCGACTGCACGGCGCTCGCGGTGACGTGGACCCGCGCGGCCGCCGCGGCCCTCTCGGTCCGCCCGTGGGACTTCGAGCGCTGCCGGCTCGACCTGGCCTCGTTCCAGGAGGCGGCGATCGCGGGGTCTCGCGTCGTCGACTGCTCGCTGCGTGAGGCCGACTTCGGCAGTGCCGACGTGCAGCGGGTCGACTTCGCGGGGTCCGACCTCGGCGCTGCCGTGTTCGTCGGCACCGACCTGCGCGGGGCCAGCCTGGTCGGCGCCACGGGCTACGGGTTTGACCCGTCGCAGAACCGGGTACGGGGACTTCGCGTGGAGGCCACGGCGGCGACGGGGCTGCTCAGCGCGATGGGCCTGGTCGTCGAGGGCTGACCTCCGGGCGGGCCGGCGGAGGTCCTGTGTAACCTTAGACGAAGTTTCGACGATAGTCGCCTAGTGTCATGGGCATGGATGTTGTCGCAGCCCTCGCCACCGTGCGATCCTCCCCCACGATCCTCGAGGGGATGCGGGCCGGGGAGTTCCTCGACGTCGCCGCGCGGACCGCGAGCGGGCACGACGTCGACGTGCTCGTGGCGGGCACCGGCGACGCCGATCCGGTCACGGCGATCGCGGCGGTGCGCGCCCTCGGTGCGCAGGGTGGTGCGCAGGCTGCACGTCATCTCGTGGCCCTGCTCGACGACGACCGTGCGTACGTCGCCGAGCACGCCGTCGAGGCCCTCGCTGGGGTGGCTCCCCACGTCCCGGGTCTCTCGCCGCTGGTCCGGTACGTCGCCGACGGTGGCTTCACCGGGATGCTGGCGCAGCGCACCCTCGAGGCGTGGGCGGTCGCCCTTCCGGATGCCGTCCACGACGCGCTGGCCGCCGCGCTCACGTCGCAGGGCGACTCCGGGGCCCGCGCGCGCCTGGTGGAGACGGTGGGGCTCGTGCCCGGGCCGGCGGCCACCCGGTTGCTCCTGCGGGTCAGGGGTGACGACACCGAGGCGGCCGAGGTGCGAGCCGCGGCACAGGCCGCCCTCGACGACGAGCCCGCGACGGAGCCGGCCCCACGGGGCCACCAGGGCCTCACGGTCGTCCAGCTCTTCCTCCACGGCGACCTGGACGGCAGCCTGCGCCACTCGGGGCAGGGTGACACCGGTGGCGTCGCCACGCTGCTCGTGCACCTCGGCGACGCCCTGGTGCGGCAGGTGCCTCGGGTGGAGCGGGTCATCACCGTCTCGGGCAGCAGGGACGGGACGACCGCTGTCGGGTCGCCGGCCCTGTCCGGCCGGGGCCACCACTACGCGCGCATCCCGCTGCGGGGGCCGTCGACGGGGGCGGCGATGGCGTGGCCGCTCCGGGTCCAGGCGCGGCGCGGCATCCGGCGGGTCCTGCGTGCCGCCGGGCGCGTCGACGTCATCCACCTGCGGATGGCTGACGTCGGGTCGCTGGTCGCCGCCGAGGTGGCCGCCGAGCTCGGCATCCCCGTCGTGCTCACCCTGGCCCCGGACCCGCAGGCGCTCCTCGCCGCCCGAGAGGCCGCCGGGAGCCTGACCCGCACCACGTTCGGCGACGCAGACCGGGTGGAGCACCTGTGGTTCCGCGATCGGCTGCTGCGCGCCCTCGCCGCGCAGGCCGAGCACCTCGTGCTGTTCCCGCGCCCGGACGTA
>NZ_DAORSQ010000196.1:0-2331 GCF_035443605.1 Actinotalea sp.
CTGGCACGTGCTGCGCGACGTCCAGGGCCACGAGACCGAAGTTGACGAACGTGCGCGCGCCCAGGTGCAGGTGGGCGCCGTAGTCGACGTACAGCGGCGGCCGGATCACCGTGTCGGCGCCCAGGGAGCCGACCAGCTCCGCGAGGGTCGCCATCGCCCCGGGGCGGTCCGTGCGGAAGGTCGCGTTGTACCGCTCGGCGAGCTCCTGGCCGCGTCGCATGACCGCGGCGATCTCCTCGTCCCAGGCGTACCAGTCGCCGGCCAGCATGCGCTCGTACTGCGTCCGGGTGTCCCCCGCGGGGCCCTCGACCCGGCGCTCATCGTCGTCGTCCACCCGCCGACGCTATCGCGCGCGGCGAGCCGTCCGCGCGGGCCGGTCGGCATCCCCGACGGTTGAACCATCCACCATGTGGGCCACCGCTTGGCAGGCCGGGGGTGGCCGGGTCATCATCGTGGTCATGAGCGCCCTTCGTCCGACGACCTCCGTCGTCCGTGCGCGCGCGCTCGCGGCGGGATCCGCCGCCCCGTGCCGAATGTGCTGTCGCCGGTCTCACTGACCGCCCGCTCTCGGCCCGCCGCACCGCGGCACCCCCCCCAGCACCAGGACCCCCCCATGAGCTCGTCAGCCGCCCGTCGGCGCCCATCGGCGCCAGCCACCAGCACTCGCTCGGCGCGCTTCCCCGTCGCGCCTGCCCACCCCGAGCCCGGCACCGTCCGTCGCGGCCTGTCCGTCGTGCTCGAGGTGCCCACGGACGGTCCCGGCACGGCGGAGCTGCTCAGCCTCGCCGGCACCCTGCACGAGCTCGCGCTCGACCTGGTGCCGGGTGCGACGGCCCGCACCGAGGTGCACCTGCTGCCGGCACCCGGGACGACCGACCGCGGCCGACCGTGATCGACCAGGCGCTGCTGCTCGTCGCCCTGCTGGCTCTCTCCAGCCTGGGCCTGTGGGTCGCCCGACGGCGGGACGGCCGGTTCCGCCCGACCGGCGCGCCCCTGGCGAGCGGGGACGTTCCCCGCCTCACGCCCGCCGACCTCGGAAGCCCGCTCGACCACCGGGCGACCTTCGTGCTGCTCTCCTCCGAGGCGTGCAGCACGTGCCCCCAGGTCCGGCGCGTGCTAGCGGCGATCGCCGCGGACGAACCCGACCTCGATGTGCGCGAGCTCGCCGCGCAGGACCACCTGGACCTCGTCCGGCGCCTCGACGTGCTCCGCACGCCCACCGTGCTGCTCCTCGACGCGACCGGCCGCGTGCGGTCCCGGACGTCGGGCCCGCTTCGACCCGAGCAGGCCCGCGCCGCACTCACCGACGTGCTGCCCACCCCCGCCAGGAGCTGAGATGACCGACACGACCACCTCCTCGACGCCCGCGCACCACCCCGCCGGGCCGCCACCCGCCGGGATCGACCCCCGGGGACCCCGGTTCGGCGCGGGGGCCACCGCCGTGCTCCTGGCCGCGACAGTGCTGCTCGGCGCCACGCCCGCGGCGACCGCGCTGCTGGCCGTCGTGGTCGCGCTCTTCGCGGTCGGTGCCGCGCGGGGCGCCCAGGGCTCCCTGCAGGGCCTGGCCTACCGCCGGCTCGTCCGGCCGCGCCTCGCCCCGCCCGCCGAGCTCGAGGACCCGCGCCCGCCGCGCTTCGCCCAGAGGGTCGGACTGGTCATCACGGGCACGGGGCTGCTGCTCGTCCTGGCGGGTGTCCCCGCGGCGGGGCCGATCGCCGCAGCGGTCGCCCTCGTCGCGGCCTTCCTCAACGCCGCCTTCGGGTTCTGCCTGGGCTGCGAGCTGTACCTGCTCCTCCAGCGGGTCCGCGCGCCGCGCCGGTAGACCCCGCCCGGCTGCGGGGCCGAGCGGTCAACCGAGGCCGTGCCGCACCCTGCTCTCGTACTCCTGCGCCTTGAACTGGCCGAACCGCGGCAGGAACTTGTCCCAGTCGATGATGTGGGCGTCGATCTCGGGGCCGTCGATGCACGCGTGCTTGCGCACGAGCTTGCCGTCGAGCACCACCGGCACCATGCACGCCCCGCACATCCCGGTCGCGTCCACCATGATCGAGTTGAGGCTCGCGACGCACCGCACGCCGAACGGCTGCGACAGGTCGCTGACGGCACGCATCATGAGCGGCGGGCCGATCGTCACGACCTCGGCCACGGTGCGGCCCTCGCCGCGCCGGTGGGCCTCGAGCAGCTCGAGCAGCGGACCGGTGACGAACCCCGGCACCCCGAAGGACCCGTCGTTGGTCGTGTAGATCACGTCGAGCCGGTCGCCGTACTGCGCCTGGAGCCGGCCGACCCGCTCGTCCGGCCCGGTCCAGAACATGAGGTCGCCGCTGCGGA
>NZ_DAORSQ010000197.1:0-2307 GCF_035443605.1 Actinotalea sp.
GTGCGGGTCCTGGCCCACGACAGCGACGGGGATGAACCCTACACCGTCCTCGAGCTGATCGAGGGCCCGGACCTCGGCGAGCATCTGGCCGGGTCCGGTCCGCTGCCGTGGCGGCAGGTGCTGCAGATCGGCATCCAAATCGCCGACGCCCTGGACGCCGCCCACCGCCAGGGCCTGGTCCACCGGGACGTGAAGCCGGCGAACATCATGTTCGCCGACGCCGACGATCGCCTGCAGGTGAAATTGATCGACTTCGGGATCGTCCGGGTCTCCGAAGTTTATCGGCTCCCGACCGGGGCGGTGCGACCCCGGCCGACCGGCATGGGCAAGGCGCTGGGCACCCCGGGCTACCTGCCGCTGGAGGCCGGCCTCGTCGAGCCGAATCCCAGCTTCGACGTGTTCGGACTCGGCGCCACGCTGTACCAACTGCTGACCGGCACGCTACACGAGGAGCCGTTCCAGTCGCTGCGGGAGGCGCATCCTGGTTGTGACGCGCCCGACGACTTGGGGCTGGTGCTGACCGCCGCACTCGCGCTCGAGCCCGAGGACCGCATGCAGACCGCGGCCGAGCTGGGGCGCGCGCTCGAGGCCGTGCTCGCGGCGCACCCGGAGCGCGGCACGCCCTCGACGCGGATCGATGGCCGCTATGAGCTGATCGGGCTGGCGGGCACCGGCGCCAAGGCGGACGCGCACCTCGCGGTGCACCGCGGCGCCGGCCACGACGTCGTCCTGAAGTTCCTGCGGTCCAAGGACCCCGACGAGGTGCTCCGGTTCACGCGCGAGGCGATGCTGCTCCAGACCTTCGACCATCCGGCGCTGCCGCGCTTCTACGACCACGCGCCGGAGGCCAGCCCGCCGTACATCGCCATGGCGCACGCGCCGGGCCGGCCTGCGGCGCGGCTGTGCTCACCGCCTCGCCTGCGGCCCGCCGAGGTGGCCGCGGTCGGGGTGAAGCTCGCCGAGGTGCTCGCCGTGGTGCACGCGCGGGGCGTCCTGCACCGCGACATCAACGCGAACAACGTGCTCATCGATAGCTGCGGCGCGGTGACCTTGCTCGACTTCGGTGCCGCGGAACTCGACCATCGTTTTTACGACGTGCCCGCCGGCGAGCGGCGGTATCTGACGCCCCCCGAGGCGCGCGTGGTCATCCCGCACGGCGGCATTGGTACGCTGGCTTGGTCGGCCCCGGAGGTACGTGAGGGCCGGGGCTGGACCGACAAGAGCGACGTCTACTCGATGGGCCACCTGCTGTTTCGCCTGCTGACCGGCAAGGTGCCGGTCAAGGGCGCGGACCCGCCGACCTCGCCGCAGGTCCACGCAAGCGCGTGCCCCGAGGACCTCGCGGCGGCGGTCATGAGCGCGTTGCAGGTCAACCCACACCACCGCCCGAGCGCGGACCAGCTCGCCCAGACGCTGCGGGAAGCGCTGGAGAGCGAGGAGGAGGCCCTCGCGCGCGCCGTCGTGGTGGCGCTGCCCGCCGGGCGCCCCGCACTTCGCCTGGTGCCCGCAGGGCCGCAGGTCCGGGCCGGCTGGACGGAGCACCCGCTCCCCGAGGCGACCTCCGATCCCAACCCGCAGGTCCTGGTCGATCCGCCGTCCTTGCCGCTGGCAGCCGTGGACGCCGTGACCGGGCAAGCCCCCTCGCCGGCCCACCCTCGTCGACCACGACCCGCGGTCCTTGCACTCGCCGCCGTTGCGATGACCGTGCTCGCCGTGTCCGGGTGGTGGATGCATGTCGCCGAGCGCCCCCTCACCGAGCCCCCGATGACACCGACGCTGGCCCGGTCAGGGCCGCCTGCACCTGGGCCGAACTCGACGCCCGCCCTCGACGCGTCGCCCCCCAAGGTCATCGCGCCGACGCCCGTGGCGAGCGCCGCCGACCAACTCGCTGCTGCAACCTCGGCGCTGAACGGCTGCGCGCGCATGGCTCACCGCGAGATCCTCGTCGAACTCGCGACCGCGGCAGGCGAACCTCGCTTCACCGCGATCGACATCGTCGGCGACGACGCGGAGGGAACCGCGTGCGTCCGCCGCGAGCTCGAGCGCATCCGCTTCCTCCCGCCCGCCAGCGATGGCACCCTCGTCAAGGAGTACCGGCCATGATCGCATCGCCCGCGCTGCACCTCCTCGCCGCCCTGGCGATCGCCACGTCACCTCCGGCCGATCCCTCGACCTGCGCCGCGGACGACCTGCAGTGCTCCGCGCCCGCCTTCGCGGCTGCAGCCCGGCGCGCCACGTCCGACGCGCAAAGGGTGCAATACCTGTACTTCGCGCACCGCGCTTATCTGGCCCTGTCCGACAAGCCGC
>NZ_DAORSQ010000198.1:0-2305 GCF_035443605.1 Actinotalea sp.
GCTGTTGCCGACTTCGTGGAGAAGGTCGTCGAGCGTGCCACTGCGCTGTCGGGGTCGGCCCCGGGGTTGGTGTCGGCGCTCGAGTCGGCGCTGCGCTCGGCCGGCATCGACGGCGGTGCCCGCCTGGAGACCGCGAAGGCCTCGGCTGCCCTCGTGCAGCAGCTGCGTCACCAGAGCGGTGTCGACCTCGTGCGCACCGTGGCGACGGCGGTTCTAGGTCCAGCGACGCCCGCTGCGGCCGGCAAGTCGTTGGCGTCGGCCGGTGACGTGACCACCGCGCTCAACGCCTTCGACTGGAGCCGGCTCGCCCCACTTACCCAGGCCATCACGACCGAAGCCGGCGACGCGGCATCCGCACTTGATGTCGTCGAGGCGCTGCGCGCTGCGCTGCACCAGGACGAGCTCGTCACACCCATTGCCAAGGCACTCAAGGACGCTGACAACGGCGCCTTCCGATGGCTCGCCAACCGCGGCGGCCCCGCGCCGACGCCGGATGACCACGACGACCCGGACCCGTCGAAGGACGAGGTGACGGTCATCGACCATGCACGGTTCGACGGGCGAGCACGGCGCCATGCCGGCACGTCGGACGAGCAGGTGCTCGGCGAGCTTCGCGCGTTCCTGGCCGCGAACCGGGACAAGACGGTCGACGTCACCTGGCGTGTGGTGCCGTGAGCGTGACAGCGACCGCGACTCCGGTCAGCACGACGATGGTGCTCGCCATCGTCGACGAGGCTCGGCTCAAGGACTACGACTCGGGCGTCATCGGCGTTCGCGGCGCACCCGACCGAGCCCTGGCCACCGACGTGCACCACCGCGGCCAGCTCGTCCAGATTAGGCCCGCGGAGTCGGCACTTGCGGTCCGGGAGATCCTTCACGACCGACAAGAAGACGCGTGGCTCGTCATCGTGACCGATCGCGACGACGATGACCTCGGGGCCGGCATTCTCGCTCACCTGTTGTGGCATCGGCTGCGGAGCCCTGACCCGTGGGAGGCCGTTCGCCACCGCTTCGCTGCCAGTGGCATCGACCCCGCCCTCACCCAGGTCAAGGACAGTCGCGAACTCGCCACCGGGCTGCTGGCTGCCGCCCCGCCGGGTGGCTGGCCGGCAGCCCCCGCGGGCATCCTGACCCGCGGCCATGCCCTGGCTTCGGTGGCGGCCCCCCACCTCGACCTCGAACGCGACGGGATCGACGCACTGACGGTGCTGCGCTGGACGATGCGCCCTGGCAGCGTCGCCGCCGTCGCGACGCTGCGGGCAATGGCTGGGGATCGCCTCACTGACGAGACCCTGAGGTGGCTCGCAGCCCAGGCTGGCAGCGCCGCCGAGTGCGTCGACGCGCTCCTGCGCCAGGGCGAGATCAGCGACGTGGTGCCCGTGGGCGTCGTGTCGTCGCTGCTGGTGTCCCCGAGCCTCGGTGACGCTGACCTGAACCACCAGGCTCAACTGGCGCTGGTGCGCCTCGAGCCTCGCTGGGGCGGTGTGCGGCCGTCGCCTCGCGCGATTCACGCTCTGGGCACCGCCACCTCGGCCCTGCTCGCCGACCTCGTGCACGATCGCCGGTGGTCCGAATCCGTCGACCGCGCCCTTCGGAGCGCTGACGATCTCATCGTGCAGATCCAGGCCGACGGACTCGCCGGCTACAGCGACCTCCTTCCGCGAGGGCTGCGGCGACGGGTCCACCGCCTGGCCGAGTCGCTGCAACGCGTCCCGTCGGCTACGCCCACCTCTCCCGTCTGGGCGGAGGTCGAAGCGGCGTGGGAACGAGTGCACGGGCATGCCCTCAGCGCAACCTCGGCGCGGGAGTTGGCGCCCTTCCTCGCTGCGGTCCGCCTCACGCGATGGTTGGCGACCGAACCCCGGACGTCGACCAACCTCGTGGATACCGTGCGCGTGCACATGACGGACCGCGCCTGGGTCGATGCAGCAGTCAATGACGCCCTGGCCGGGGCTGACGACCCCGGCCTCGCCACCGGCCTGGCGGCCGTCGCCGGGGCTGCTCAAGCACGACGCCGGGACGACGAGAGGGTCTTTGCCCGGCACCTCGCGCTGGCCACCCCAACGCTCGACAGCATTGGCCAGATCTCCCCCTCGGACGGCCAGCCGCCGGTCTGGACGATCGAAAGCCTGCTGCCCGAGGTCGTCCTGCCCCTGGCGAAGAAGGCCCCCGTGCTGATGCTCGTCATGGACGGGATGAGTGCCGCAACCGCGACAGAGATCGTCGACGACGCCATCGAGCGCCACGGGTGGTTCGAAGCGGCGCTTCCCGGGGCTGCGAGTGACGCGCGGGCCTGCGCGGTCGC
>NZ_DAORSQ010000199.1:0-2304 GCF_035443605.1 Actinotalea sp.
TTCTCGGACACGTCGATCCCCACCGCGGTGACGCCGGTGAGCGCGATGTCCGCCCCGGTCGCGGCGGCGACGGGCGCGAGGCTCGCGCGCAGCTCGCGGACGAGGTCGAAGGTCGCCTCGTCGCTCGGTCCCGTCGTCGGGACGACGGTCAGGAGCGCGGTCCGGCCGTCGGCGCTGGACTGCGGCGGCGTCACGACGACCACGCCGTCGGCCCCGCCGGCGACAGCCATCGCCTCCTGCGCGGCGGCCCCGGCGACGTCGGCGTCCTGCGCGTGGACCACCATGACGAGCCGTCCGTTGGCGCCCTCGCCGAAGCCCTCGGTGATGAGGTCGTACGCCGTGCGCTTGTTGCTGCCGAGCGGCGATGCGCCGTCGTCCGGCAGCGCGAGCTGCATGCTCAGCGCCGGGATCGCCATCGCCCCGATGAGCAGGACGCCGACGACGATCGCGGGCACGCGCCAACGGATCACGGTGCGGGCCCAGGCGAAGCCGCCGTTGGTCGTGGCCTCCTCGGGGTCCTCGCCGACGGCTGCGGCGGCGTGGGCGCGCCGCTGCTGCTTCGAGAGCACCCGGTCCCCGGCGAGGCTCAGCATGGCCGGCAGGAGCGTGATCGCCACGAGCACGGCGATCGCGACGGTCGCGGCTGCGGCCAGGCCCATGACCGTGAGGAACGGGATGCCGACCACCGACAGCGCGGAGAGCGCGATGACGACGGTCAGGCCGGCGAACACGACCGCAGAGCCCGCGGTGCCCACCGCCCGCCCGGCGGCCTCCTCGCGCGGGGCGCCGACGGCGATGTTGTGGCGGTACCGCGAGGTGATGAACAGGGAGTAGTCGATGCCGACGGCGAGGCCGAGCATGAGCGCGAGGATCGGCGCCGTGCTCGTCATGTCGACGACGTGCCCGGCGATGGTGATGCCGGCGATCCCGGCCCCGACGCCGATGAGCGCGTTGACGAGCGTCATCCCGGCGGCGAAGAGCGAGCCGAAGGTGATGACCAGCACGAGCATGGCGATGACGACGCCGATGGCCTCGGTGGAGCCGATCTCGGGCTCGGCCAGCAGCGGCTCACCCCCCGAGGCGATGGTCCAGCCCTCCGGTGCGTCCTGCCCGACGGCGGCGTAGGCCTCGCGCTGGGCGGGCGTGAGCTCGTCCGACGACGCCTCGAACTGCACGCTGATGAGGGCGAACCGGCCGTCGCGGCCGATCGCCTGCGTGTCGAACGGGTTGGTGGCCCCGAGCACGCCAGGGAGCTCGTTGGCCTTCGCGACGGTGGCCAGGACCACCTGCTGACCCTCGGGGTCCATGACCGTCGTGCCCTCGGGTGCCCGCAGCACCACGGTGCCGTTGGCGCCGCTCGCCTGAGGGAACTCGCTGCGCAGCGCCTCGAAGGCGCGCTGCGACTCCGTGCCGGGGATCGTCACGCCGGAGACCGACGGTGTGCCCAGCACGAGGACGCCCGCGCCGAGCACGGCCAGCAGCAGCAGCCACACCGCGATGACGACGCCGTGGCGCCGGAAGGATGCACGACCGATCCGGTACAGGACGTTGGCCACGAGGGACTCCAGCGGTGAGGGGGCGCGAGCGGTCGGCGCGCTCGCCGACACTAACTCATGGGATGGGTGCGGGGGCCGTCGCGACGGCCCCCGCAGGAGGACCCCAAGGTCCCAGGCATTCCCGCGGGCCGAGTCGTACGTTCGGAGGGTATGCCGGTGCTCGCGACGCTGGTTCAGCGTCGGCATCCGGCGCGAGGGTGGGGCTCATGAGCGTCCGCACACCGATGACACTCGCCGGGATCGAGGTGGGCGCCGGCCTGCGCGCCGCCCTCGCGCTCGACCCGGCCGGGGTGGTCGCCACCGTCAAGGACTCGGGGATGAAGGGCCGCGGCGGCGCCGGGTTCCCGACCGGCCTGAAGTGGGAGCTCGCGGCCACCGCGCCGGCACCCGACGGCCAGCGGTACGTCATCTGCAACGCCGACGAGGGCGAGCCCGGCACCTTCAAGGACCGCGTGCTGCTGTCAGAGCTCGCCGACCTGGTGTTCGAGGGCATGACCATCGCGGGCTACGCGACCGGCGCGACCGTGGGCATCTGCTACCTCAGGGCCGAGTACGTCTACCTCCTCGCGGACCTCGAGGCCTGCCTCGCCCGGCGCCGCGAGGCCGGGCTGCTGGGCGTCGCCGTCGCCGGGCGGCCGGACGTGACCTTCGACGTCACCATCCACCTGGGCTCCGGCGCCTACGTCTGCGGCGAGGAGACCGCGCTCATCGAGAGCCTCGAGGGGCGCCGTGGCGAGCCGCGCAACCG
>NZ_DAORSQ010000200.1:0-2267 GCF_035443605.1 Actinotalea sp.
TGCCGGACTCGACCAGGAAGGCGCCCGCCGCGGGATCGCCCTCGCGGAAGATCACTGCGCCTGGTTCGAACGCGACCCGACCGTTGGCCATGACGCCCTCCGCGCCCTCGCCGGAATGCTAGCGCGGCCAATGGCCGCCCGCCCAACCCCTGCAAAGCGAAGGGGCCGCTTGCGCGGCCCCTCCGTTGTTGCCTTGCCCGTGTCGCCGTCCCTTACGGGACGCAGCCGGCCGGTGGCGGACTGAAACCGTCACCGCAGATGCGCGAACCGGAGAAGGTCACGACCGCGGTCGGGCCGTCGGCGCCCGCACGGAAGGTGCAGGTGCCGGTGCCGAGTTGCACCGCCAGCGGGCCGGCGCCGTCCGGATCGAACACGAAGCCACCGTACTGGATCGTGGCCACGGTGCTGCCATTGGGGCCGGTCGGCAGGATCGCGCTCGGGCCGAGCGAGGCCTGCGCGCCGGTCGCGGTGCAGGTGGCCGAAATCAGCACGCCGCCCACGCCGTTGACCGAGCCATCGCTGAGGGTCAGCGAAACCGCCACCGAACCCTGGCCGCCCGGGAGCAGGAACGAACCCGGGTTGGCGATCAGCGCGAGGCTCGCGGGCCCGAGGATGTCGGTCTCCGCTTCCGCATCGTCGACCTGCCAGGTGATCGTTCCGGCGGTGCCCGCCTGGGTGATGCCCGAGGTCGTGACCGAGGCGATCGCGCAACCGTCGAAGCCGGTGACCGTGGCCAGCGTGCCGGCCGCGGCGGCGGAGCCGTCGATGCTGGCCGAGCCCTGGGTGAGGCTGACGACGTAGCCGATGCGCACGCCGCCCACGCCGTTGCCGAAGGCGTCCTCGAGGCACACCGGCACGCCGACCGTGCGATTGCCCTGCACGCCGGTCGGGGCCGAGATCTCGAGCGGGCCCGCGGCCTGGAAGCGCAGGACCTCGGCATCGCCCGCGGTCTCGCCGGGCGTCGACACCGGGGTCGCATTGGCCTGCGCCCACAGCACCATGCGCTTGCCGAGCTTGGAGATCGGATAGGTCACGGTCACGCGCGCGACGCCGCTGGAATCGGTCGACGCGGTCGGACGCACGTTGCCATCGACCGCGCGGCCGATCACGTACGGCAGCACCGGGCCGTTGTCGACCGAGGTCCCGGTGTCGTCGTTGCGGTTGAAGCGGTTCTGCACGGTCAGCGTGGTGGCGTTGACCACCTGCTGGACGGTGCGGATGTTCTCGAGGTCGCGGTCCTGCGGACGCTCCTCGCCGAACACCACCAGGGTGTCGTTGGGGCCGACGCCGCCGGCAGCCGTGGTGAAGGCACCGCCCGGCGCGGTGAAGGTCGTGCCGTTCTCCTGCGGGTTGCCATCGCCACCGGCGATCAGGAAGGCGCCATTGGACTGCGGCTCGTCGATCAGGCCGAAGCGGATCTCGGTGCCCGGCGGCACCGGGTTGCCGAAACGGTCGGTGGCGACGATCGCCACGTCCATCTCGTACGCCTGGGCGCTGGTCGGGGACTGCGACACCGCCGTGCTCGCGACCACGTTCGCCGGCGAGGCGATGTCGAGGTCGAACAGCTGGCCGTCGGAAACCGACAGCGCGCGGGTCGAGGTCACGCCGTCCTGGATGCCGTTGTCGACGTTGTTGTCGGCGCGGTCGGAGGTGGCGCGCAGGGTGAGCGGGCCCGAGCGCGTGCCGGAGGCGTAGGTCGCGTTGCCGACGCCGTTGTTGCTGGCGAAGCGCACCAGGCTGCCACTCTGGCTCTGGCCGTTGGCGCCGATGGACTGCAGGCGCTCGCCGCCCTGCGCGCCGCCGACGATCTCGAGCTGGATGTTGTTGACGCCGGCCGCCGGGCTCTGCGCGAATCCGCCCGCCGCGTCGATCACGAAGACCTCGACCGACTTGCTGGTGGCGCCGTTGACGCCCTGGATGTAGACCGCCTCGTTGCCGGAATCGATCACCACCGAGCCCGGGAGGCCGGTGGCGCCGCTGGCGATGGTGAAGGTCTGCTGCCCGGAGACGGTTTCGCCGGTCTGCGGGTCCTGCGCGGTCACGGTCAGGACGACCTGCGCGGCGCGGTTGAACGAGTGCACGAACACCGTGGCGCGGCCGCCGGCCGCGTCGACCGGGCCGTTGCCCAGCAGCACCTCGAACTCGTTGATGTCCTCGGTCTCGCCGTCGTCCAGGGTGCTGAACGCGGCGAAGGTCACCGGGTTGATCGAAACCCCGAACTGCTCCTCGCCGGTGCTGACCAGCGCGCCGTCGAGCGAGCGCTGGGT
>NZ_DAORSQ010000201.1:0-2226 GCF_035443605.1 Actinotalea sp.
TCGCGACCAGCGTCCAGCGCTTCATCGAGCAGGCCGCCGCCGACCCGGCCGTCCTCGCCATCAAGCAGACCCTGTACCGCACCTCGGGCGACTCCCCGATCATCGACGCCCTGATCGAGGCGGCGCAGGCCGGCAAGCAGGTGCTGGCCCTCGTGGAGATCAAGGCCCGCTTCGACGAGCAGGCCAACATCACCTGGGCCCGCAAGCTCGAGCAGGCCGGCGTGCACGTCGTCTACGGGATCGTGGGGCTCAAGACCCACTCCAAGCTCTCCCTCGTGGTCCGCCAGGAGACGGACGGCCTGCGCCGCTACTGCCACGTCGGCACGGGCAACTACCACCCCAAGACCGCGCGGCTCTACGAGGACCTCGGCCTGCTGACCGCCGACCCGGAGGTGGGCCAGGACCTCACCAAGCTGTTCAACCAGCTCTCCGGCTGGGCGCCCAAGGCACGGTTCAGCCGGCTGCTCGTGGCCCCTCGCTCCGTGCGCTCCGGCCTCGTGGAGCGGATCGACCGCGAGCGGGCCAACCACCTCGCGGGCCTGCCGGCCTGGATCCGGTTCAAGGTCAACTCCGTGGTCGACGAGGCCATCATCGACGCGCTCTACCGCGCCTCGCAGGTCGGGGTCCCGGTGGACCTCGTCGTGCGCGGCATCTGCTCGGTCCGCCCAGGAGTCCCCGGCCTCAGCGAGTCGCTGCGCGTGCGGTCCATCCTCGGCAGGTTCCTCGAGCACGCCCGGGTGTTCTCGTTCGCCAACGGCGGCGGCGAGCCCGAGGTGTTCATCGGCTCCGCGGACCTCATGCACCGCAACCTCGACCGCCGCGTCGAGGCCCTGGTCCGCCTCGCCGACCCGGATCACGTCGCCGAGCTGCTCACCCTGCTGGACCTGTCCATGGACGACCGCACCTCGTCCTGGCACCTGGGTCCGGACGGCGAGTGGACCCGGCACCACCGCGGCCCCGACGGCGAGCCCCTGCGGGACCTGCAGGAGCACCTCATCGCCCGTCAGCGACGCCGGCCCACCCGGGACCGATGAGCACCACGGTCGACGCGCCGGCGGCACCCGCCCTCGTCCGTGCTGCCGGCGCCGTGCTGTGGCGCGAGCGCGCCGGCAGGCTCGAGGTCGCCCTCGTGCACCGCCCGCGATACCGGGACTGGTCCTGGCCCAAGGGCAAGCTGGACCCCGGCGAGTCGGTCGCGGCGGCGGCGGCGCGCGAGGTCGCGGAGGAGACGGGGATCGACGTCGTGCTCGGCGCGCCCCTGCCGATGCTGCGCTACCGGACGCCAGACGGCGCCGGCAAGCAGGTGCGGTACTGGGCCGCGCGGGCGGTGACGGACGACGACGACCCCGCTCTGGCGGCCCGCGCACCCGTCGCCCCGGCACCGCTCAGCGAGATCGACGACGTCGTCTGGGTCGGCGCCCAGACGGCGTCGGAGCTGCTGACCCGCGTCACCGACCAGCGGCCGCTCACCGTGGTCCAGCAGCTGTGGACCGCGGGCCGTCTCGCCACGCGCGTGGTCGCGATCGCCCGGCACGCCCAGGCCCGCCCGCGGAGCCGGTGGGCCGGCGCGGAGGCGGACCGCCCGCTCACCCCGGCCGGCCGGGACCAGGCCGACGCGCTGGTCCCCGTGCTCGCGGCGTTCGGCATCCGGCACGTCGTGACGAGCCCGTGGGAGCGCTGCGCCAGCAGCGTCGCCCCCTACGCCGAGCGGGCCGGGCTGCCCGTGGAGTGCGTCGAGGCGCTCACCGAGGCCGAGCACCGCTCGGACCCGGCGCGGGCGGCCGCCGTCGTGGCCGAGCACCTCGGGCGGCCGAGGGACGCCGTGCTGGCCACGCACCGCCCGGTGCTGCCCACCGTCCTGGCCACCGTCGCGGGGTCCACCCGCCGCTGGACGCTCGGCCGGCTCCCGGCCACCGACCCCTACCTGCGCACCGGCGAGCTGCTCGTCGCGCACGTCACGGGGGCGGGCAACGGGGCGCGTGTCGTGGCCGTCGAGCACCACCGGCCGGTGCGTCAGCCGGACGGCGTCGGGCCCGACTGACGGACCCACCGGCCGCCGGCCACCTGCCCGCCGGCCACCTGCCCAGCGGCGCTCGACCCGGCGGGGCTCGACCCGGCGGGGCTCGACCCAGCGGGGCTCGACCCAGCGGGGCTCGACCCGGCGGGGCTCGACCCAGCGGCGCTCAGCCCAGCGGCGCTCGGCCCGGCGGGGCTCAGCCCAGGAGC
>NZ_DAORSQ010000202.1:0-2164 GCF_035443605.1 Actinotalea sp.
CCACGAACAGCACGCAGGTGCCGGGGTCGATCGGCAGTCCGGTCGCCCCGGTGTATCCGTGCGCGGCGGCCGCCTGGAAGGCCGTCGCGACGTCGTCGAGCCACGGGTCGTAGAGGACGCCGAGCGCTGCCCGGACGGCGGTGCTGTCCGGGACCGAGCTGACCTCGGCGAGCGCCCGCAGGGCCAGGTCGTCCACCCGGTGACCGGCCGCCGCGTACCAGGTGGTCATCGGGTCGAGCGCGGACGGCCGGTCGGCGACCGTATCCTCGCCGAGGGCCACCAGGTGGGCGACGGCGCGGGCGAGGGGCGCACGGCCGAGCGCGTCCCAGACCGTGCCGAGGCGCGCGCGGTGCTCCGCGTGCAGCGCGGAGACCTGCGTGCACGCCTCCTCGACCGAGGGCGCGCCCGCCAGGCCGAGCAGGCCCGAGCGCAGCGAGGTCTCCTCCGCGGTGTTGCGGGCGGGCCACGAGTCGGGATGCGGGTCGTCGGCGTCGCCGAAGAGGGTGTCGAGAGGGGCAGCCTTGTCGAGGGCCGCCGGGATGTGCGGGTAGAGCCCGGGCGCCTCCGCGTAGCGGGTCCAGACCGGGGCCCACGCCCCCTGACGGCGGCCCAGCAGGCCGGCCGCGGTGATCGCGGTGTGCTTGCCCGGGGTGACACCGTAGGTCGAGGTGCACACCGCGACGAACGTGGTCCACTGCGCGCCGAGACGCAGGCGCACCTGCTCCGGGTCGTCGATCCAGGCGAGGAGGTCGCGCACCGGGTCCGGCAGGAGCAGCGTGCGCAGGCGCGCGGCGTCGAGGCCGCCGAGGGCGCGGAGCACGGTCACGTCGCGGTCGAGCAGCGTCTCGAGCGCCTCACCGACCGCAGCCCGTGTCTCGCCGTCGTGCGCGAGGTCCAGCCCGAGCCCGTCCTTGCTGCGCAGGAACGCCTGCGGCGTCCACGGCTGCCCGTTGCCCTGCCCCCACCACACCGAGCGATGCGCCAGCTCGACCAGGGGCGCGAGCGGATGGGTGGCGCCGGTGGCCGCCTGGAGCTCGTCACGGCCGACACCCGGCAGGTACAGGACCCACGGGTTGCGGGCGTCGCGCGGGGCGAGCCGGGTGGGGAGCCGGACGACGGCGGGCGGGTCGGGCTCCTCCGCGCAGGCCAGCACCGCGCGCAGCCAGATCGCCGGGCCGCGGGCCGCGTCCGCGTCGTGCTCGCCGAGCACCAGCACCGGCACTGCCTCCTGAACCTGGGCGATGACGCGCTCCCAGGCCCGGTCCGGGTCCGGCCAGAGCACCGCCGCCGGCGGGGCGGTGTGCGCACCGTCGTGCGCGGCCGCACGGCGCAACGCCTGGGCCACCTCGGCCCGGACGGTCGTCATCGGCCCACCGCGGCCCGCGCGGCACGACGCTCGTCCAGGGTCGGGTGCAGGTCGTTGTGCCGCTCGGTGCCGTCCGGGTTGGTGCCGCGGTCCTTCTTCCAGTGAACGTTCACCTTGGAGCGCAGCACGCCGGCCTCGACGAACGGGCGGATGTTGAGCCGGACCCCGTCGTCCAGGTCCGGGTGCCAGCCGATGGGCTGCTCGGCGGGAGACTTCCACCGCACGTAGACGTCGTACGGCGGCGCTCCGTCGAGGATGAGCTGGAGCCGGCGCTGGAGGCCCAGTGCGGCGGCCAGGCGGACGTCGGCCCCGGCGACCCCGCCATCGACCCCCGCGCGCTGACGCTCGATCCACCCGCCGAGCGTGGTGAACGTCAGCTTGGCCAGGGTCGCGTTGTCGAGCCGGTGGTAGCTCACGATCGCCGAGAAGCCGTCCTTGCGGCCGTCCGAGATGTGCCAGAGGAACGGGCGCTGCCCGAAGACCTTGGTGTGGTGGGCGAAGAAGGAGTCCCGCAACCAGTCGGCCAGCACGCCGCTCGCCCCGCCCGCCGCCACCACGAGCTGCCGTTCCAGGTCCGTGGACCATTCGGCGCCGTAGGCGTGCGCCAGCACAGCACGCAGGCGGGTCGCGGCCTCCTGCTCGCCGAGCAGGGCGGGCAGCGCCACGATCCCGTCGGCGTCGGCCAGCACGTCCAGGTCATCCGGCACCTGGTCCGGCCACCGGTAGCCGAGCAGGCGGGCGACGGCGACCTGGAGCGGCTCGGTCGCGGCGGGAATGGTTCCGCGGAAGAGCCACTGG
>NZ_DAORSQ010000203.1:0-2134 GCF_035443605.1 Actinotalea sp.
CGTCACATCGCAGCGGATATCGGCACCGCGGCGGTTTCCCCCCAGCGGTACCGCGCGGAGACGCCGCCCCAGCCTCAGGCTCACGCGCCCTCACTTCCGGGGAGCGGGCGGAGACCCATCTCAGGGCTAACCCCTCAGATGACTCGTTGCGGGCCACACGGCGACTGGAGACGCCGGGCGGAGGCTGGTGCCGGTCCGTAGGCCTTCCACGTTCTTGGTCAGACGTCCGCATCCTGGGAAGAACCGCTGACCATACGCTGACCACAAGGGAGGGAGTGCGCCCAGGCAGCCCCTGCAGAAGACGCGCATCGATCGGCCCTGACCTGCACAAACACCCTGGTGCGCCTGGGCAGATTCGAACTGCCGACACCCGCTTTAGGAGAGCGGTGCTCTATCCCCTGAGCTACAGGCGCGTGGCCCCGTCGGGGCCGTGGGGCGGGAACGAGCGTACCGCCAGGACTCAGAACGGCGGGGGCCCCGCGGGACCCGCCCCCGCCCGCACCGCCGCGAGCCGCTCCACGGCACCGTGGTCACCGGGCGTGACGCGGTACCGCCGGCCCGCCGGCGTGGTCCACTCGAACACACCCGGCGCGACCTGCGCGAGCGCGAAGCCCCCGTCGGTCTTCACGGCGTGGTCCCGCGGGCACAGCGGACCGAGGTTCTCGGCGCTCGTGGGCCCCAGGGCACGCCCGTACTCCACGGTGTGGTCGAGGTCGCAGGACTCCGCCGTGGCACCGCAGCCGGGCCGCGCGCACCGACGGTCGCGCGCACGGACGTGGTCGGCGAGCGCCTCGGGTGGGCGGTAGGTGGTGCGCCCGACGTCGAGCACGGTGCCGGACAGCGGATCGGTGACGAGGCGCCGCCAGGTGCCCTCGCGGGCGAGCGCACGGGCGACCTCGGCCGTGATGGGGCCGTAGCCGGCCAGCTCGCCCGGCTCGTCGGTCAGGCCGAGCAGGGTGGTCAGCGGCACCGTCACGCGGATCTCGGAGCGCCGGCCGGGGCGCCGCGCGTCCTGGTTCCCAGCCCCCGCGGGCACCCGGCCCGTCGTGAGGTCAACGAGGACGTCCGCGCGCAGCTGGTCGAGCGTGCGCGGGTCCCCGAGCGACCGCGCCGACCGTGCCAGGGCATCGATCCCCGCGTCGAGCCGGGCCGCGTCGGCGGCCGGCAGCACGGCCCAGACTCCCGCCATCCCGTCGGGAAGGAAGCGCGGACGGTCGAGGTGGCGCCCCCGTGCCGCGACCTCGTGGCGGGTGTGGGCACCGGCCGGGTCTGCAACCACGAGGGCTCGGGCGACGTCCTGACCGAGCTGGGCGGCCGTGCGGCAGTGAGCGGCAGGCAGCACCGCGTCCTGGACGTCCAGCGCCAGCGGCACGGGCACATCCGCCAGCGCCCGGACCAGCACGCGGGCCCTGGCGAGGTCGATCTCTCCGCGGCCCAGCGCGTCGCCCGTCGCGGCGAGCGCGCCCTGGAACGCCCGGCCGTCCCGCACGAGCGCCCGTGCGGCCGTCCGCGAGCAGCTCAGGGCCATCGCGAGCTCCTCGCCTGCGACGTTGCGCTCCGCGACCGTCCCGGCCGACCGCGGCCAGACCGGGTTCATCGAGGGGCGGTCGGCGAGCTCTGCCGCGGCCCTCGCCGCACCCGCGGCGGCCCACGCGACCAGGCGCTGCCAGCCGGCGACGGCCTCGACCACGGTGTCGTCGTCGGCGTCCTCGACGCTCCCCTGCTCGAGGAGCCACGCGAGGTCGGTGCCCGGGAGCACGCCCGCCAGCTCCTCCGCGCGGAGGGCTGTCGACGGGAGCACGGCGTGCAGCTGCGGGCCGAGGAGGTCCCACACCTCGACCGCCGTGCCACCCCCCACCTCGCCGTCGTACATGTGTTCGATGTTATCGGCGGCTACTGACACGCGGCCGGGCACCCGCCGTGCGAGGATCGGGCGATGGTCGCTCGCTTCACCCGTCGCTCGCGCTCGGACGGCACGCGTCCGGACGGCAGCCGTCCGGCTCAGCCACCCGGCGCGCACCCCGGCCCGCACCCCGGCGCACACCCCGGCCCGCACCCCGGCACACTCACGACACCCGGCACCCCGGCCCCGCAGACGGTCGGCCGCCTGACCGGGCCGCCCCCCCCCCCCCCC
>NZ_DAORSQ010000204.1:0-2079 GCF_035443605.1 Actinotalea sp.
GTCGGCGAGGCCGAGCTGCGCCTCGAGGAACTCGCCCTGCATCTGGCCGACCATGTAGTTGTCGAACGTCGCGTAGTAGTCGACGTCGGGCGTCTCGTTGATGAGGCGGTCGTAGGCGATGACGGTGATGTCCTGGGACTTGGCGTCGGCCAGGATCGGCGCGAGCGCCGTGCCGTCGATCGAGGCGATGACGAGGATGTCGGCACCCTCGTTGATCATGTTCTGGAGCTGGGAGATCTGCTGGTCCACCTCGTTGTCGGCGTACTGCAGGTTGGTCTGGAAGCCCATGTCCTGGAGCAGGCCCTCGAGGTTGGAGCCGTCCTTGTTCCAGCGCTCCAGGCTGCGGGTCGGCATCGCGATGCCGACGAGGATGTCCTCGGCGACGGGCGCCTCCTCGGTGGCGCCCTCCTCCGCGGGCGCCTCCTCCCGCTCGGCCGTGCAGGCGGCGAGGCTCGAGAAGAGGAGCGCAGCGCCCGTGAGCGCCGCCAGGGTCTTGACCGTGCGTAGTGACATCGTTGTCGCCCTCCGGGTCAGGCCGGGTCCTCGTCGACGCCGGCCGCAGCCGCTCCCCGGGAAGCCCGCGGGAGCCGCACCAGTTTTAGTTGGTTCATTGAACATACGGACGACGAAATCGTTCTACAACCCGATGAAACGATCCACAGGATCACGATCTCGTCACGGTGGCGCGACCGGTCGCGCCACCGTGACGCGGCGTCCGGCCCCGGGTCGGGACGCGGCATCGGGCCCCGGGTCACGACCCGGGGTCAGGCCGTGGTGGTCCCGGGCTCCTCGCCCACCCAGGCCGCCGGGTCCTCGACGAGCAGCTCCAGGACGGACAGCGCGCCGCCCGTCATCGCCGGGTACTTCCCGGCGCGCGCGACGTCGACGTCGACCCGGGACCACGGCGCGGCGATGACGCGCCGGCGCAGCTGCTCGGTGACGTGCGCGCGCAGGTGGTCCGCGAGGTCCGCGTAGATCCCGCCGAGCACCACGTGCTCGACGTCCACGACGTTGACCACCCCGGCCAGCACCACGCCGAGCGCGGCCCCGGCCCGGGCCAGCGCGGCCACGGCGAGCTCCTCGCCGACGTCCGCCCGCGCGACGAGCTCCGCCACCGTGGTGCTCCGCGGCAGCCCGGCGTGGTCGAGGATCGCGTCCTGCCCGGCGAACGCCTCGAGCGTGCCCCCCTCGTCGAACGACCCCGCGGTGCCGAGCGCGATGTGCCCGATCTCCCCGCTCCAGCCGTGCCGGCCCGTGAAGATCTCGCCATCGAGCACGATCGCGCCACCGATGCCGACCTCGCCGGAGACGTACACGAAGCTCGACGGGCCGGTGCGGCGCCGCACGTGGGCCTCGGCGCGCGCGGCGAGGTTGGCCTCGTTGGCCAGGCGCGGCGGCACGGCCGCCAGGACGGGGTGGGCCGTCAGCAGACCGACGACGTCGACGTCGCGCCAGCCGAGGTTGGGTGCCACCCGCAGCGGTCCCGTGACGGAGTCGACCAGGCCGGGCAGCGCCAGCGCCGTGCCGACCACCGCGACGCCGTCGGCGCTGAGCACCGCGACGACGGGCCCGGCGAGGGCCGCGAGCCGGTCCAGCACCGGCCCGGGCTCGCTGCCGCGGAAGTCGCCGGGCTCGACGTGCTCGCTGAGCACCCGGCCGGCGAGGTCGACGGCGCGCACCCCCAGGTAGTCGACGTTGACCTCCATGCCGACGGCGGCCACCGTCCCCGTGGCGGGGACCAGCGGGACCGCCGGTCGGCCGGCGCGCTGCGCGGCCACCGGCTCGAGCTCCGCGACCAGGTGCGCGGCGATGAGGCGGTCCACCAGGGCGGAGACGGTCGCCCGGGTCAGGCCCGTGGCGAGCGCGATGTCGGCGCGGGACAGCGGGTGGGGGGCGTCGAGGATGTGGCGCAGGGCGAGGCCGAGGTTGTGCTGGCGCAGGCTCACCTGACGCGCGGCGCGGCCGGCCCGCGGGGTGCCCAGCCGTTCGTTCATGGGGTTGACCCTACCGGCGCGCTGCGATAAGTTCAGCCACACAACAAATGGTTGCCGCTCACCGAGGAGATGCC
The DNA here is from genome assembly GCF_035443605.1 of Actinotalea sp. Classification (NCBI taxonomy): domain Bacteria; kingdom Bacillati; phylum Actinomycetota; class Actinomycetes; order Micrococcales; family Cellulomonadaceae; genus Actinotalea; species Actinotalea sp. The sequence continues at coordinate 2,069 of NZ_DAORSQ010000204.1, forward strand.
CCCCATGGTTC
>NZ_DAORSQ010000205.1:0-2064 GCF_035443605.1 Actinotalea sp.
TCATTATCGACCGCCCAGGCAGGCGCCTGTCTCAGAGTCGTGCGCCGCTGACATACCTCGTTGCAACAACCGCTTGACTCCCCCCCTCGCGCCTGCGTATTGCCCCCTCTCGACGGCCCGTACGCCGGCTGGTCGACAGTTCACATCGTTGTGCCCTTGACGATAGTGTGTGACGCACACTATCGTCTCGGCCATGACGGATGACGAGGACGTGCTGAACGGCCACCTCCAGGAGCTGCGGCGGGGGACGGTGGTCGTCGCCGCGCTGGCGACCCTGCGCACCCCGGGCTACGGCTACGCACTGCTCGAGACGCTGGCCCGCGCCGGGTTCGGCGTCGACGCCAACACCCTCTACCCGCTGCTGCGCCGCCTCGAGAAGCAGGGCCTTCTCGAGGCCGAGTGGAACACCGAGGAGTCCCGGCCGCGGAAGTTCTACCGCACCAGCCCCGCCGGCGAAGACGTCCTCGCCGCCCTGCGCACCGACTGGCGCTCGCTCGATGCCGCCATCAACGACCTCAGCTGACCCGAGCCCGACCGAGAGGACCCCGAGATGACCTCCTTGACCGACCGCTACGTGCACGCCACCGTCCGCGGCCTCGACGAGGGCCAGCGCCCCGACGTCGAGCAGGAGCTGCGCGGCACCATCGAGGACATGGTCGACGCCCGCCTCGAGGCCGGCGCGCCCAGCCGCGAGGTCGCCGAACGCGACGTCCTCGTCGAGCTCGGCGACCCGATGCGCCTGGCCGCCGGCTACAGCGGCAGCCCGCTCCACCTCATCGGCCCGGCGTACTTCCCGCAGTGGCGCCGGCTCGTCACCCTGCTCCTGTCGATCGTTGTGCCCATCGTCGCCGGCATCGTCCTGGTCGTCCGCCTGTTCGTCGAGGACTCCAGCGCGGGCAGCGTGGGCACGGCCTTCGGGGGCGCGGCGGTCGTGGCCCTGCACACCGCGGTCCACATCATCTGCTGGACCACGGTCGTGTTCGCGGTCATCGAGCGCTCGGAGCCTGCCGGCGAGCTCGGTGCCTGGAATCCCGACCAGCTCCCCGAGCCCACCGCCGGCCGGCAGGTCGGTCTCGGCGAGAGCGTCACGGCGGCCGTGATGATCCTGTTCACCGTCCTGGCCGTCGTCTGGCAGCAGGTGAACCCTCCCGTGCGGGTCGACGGCGAGTCCGTGCCGGTGCTCGACGCCGGCCTGTGGAGCGGGTGGATGTGGGTCCTTCTCGCCCTCCTCGGTGGTCAGCTGCTCGTCGTGTGGCTGGTGCACCGGGCCCGGCGCTGGACGGTGGCGCTCGCCGCGGCGGGGCTCGTCGTCGACCTTGCCTTCGCCGCCGTGATCGTCGGGCTCGTGCTGGCCGACCGGTTCTTCGACGGCGTGTTCGTGGAGGCCGTCACCCGGGCCGGGTGGGAGAGCGCCGCCCGCGACCTCGCCTACGCCACGGTGCTGTCGGTGGTCGTCATCATCGTCTGGGACCAGATCGACACGTGGCGGCGGGTGCGGGCGGGCTGACGCCGCCCGCCCTCAGCCGTACAGCGCGCCGACGACCTCGCGGAACACCTCGGTGTGCCGGTCGACGTCGGCGCGCGTCGTGTCGGGGCACATGAGGGCCATGTTGTGGAACGGCGTCATGAGCAGGCCGCGGTTGCACGTCGCGAGGTGCATGTAGGCGTCGATGTCGTCGTCGTGCGCGATCGCGGCCTCCTCGCCGGTGCGCGGCGCGGGTGAGGCGAAGCGGTACTCCGAGCGCGCCCCGAGCTGGCTCACCGACCACGGCACGTCGAACTCGTCGAGGGTGGCCTGGACCCCTTCGGTGAAGGCGGTCGCGAGGACGATCATGTGCTCGAACGCCGTCGGCGTCAGCACCTCACCGAGCGTGGCGCGCATCGCCGCGGTGGACAGGGCGTTGCCGGCGAGGGTGCCGCCCACCCCGCCCACGTCGACGATGTCGGCGTCCCCGGCATCCGTGTGGCTGGTGATCGCGGCCGCGACCTCGTTCGTGATCCCGTAGGCACCGCAGGGGATGCCGCCCCCGATGGACTTGCCGATGACGAAGATGTCGGGCTCGA
>NZ_DAORSQ010000206.1:0-2057 GCF_035443605.1 Actinotalea sp.
TCACCTTGACGCCGATGGCGCCCTCGGCGCCGGCGCTGACGACGTCGAGCGACTCGGGACGGAAGCCGACCGTGAGGTGACCCTTGTCCTCGGGGGTCATCGCGGCGATGACCGAGCGCTCGAGCGGGATGCGGGTCTGCCCCAGCTGGGCGGCGCCGTCGACGACCTCGAACGAGCCGATGTTCATCGCGGGAGAGCCGATGAAGCCCGCGACGAAGACGTTGTTCGGGGTGTCGTACATCTCGCGCGGGGTGCCGACCTGCTGGAGCAGGCCGTCCTTGAGGACCGCGATGCGGTCGCCCATCGTCAGGGCCTCGGTCTGGTCGTGCGTGACGTAGACCGTGGTGACGCCGAGGCGACGCTGCAGGGAGGCGATCTGCGTGCGCGTCTGGACGCGGAGCTTGGCGTCGAGGTTCGACAGCGGCTCGTCCATGAGGAACACCTGGGGGGAGCGGACGATCGCGCGGCCCATGGCGACGCGCTGACGCTGGCCACCGGAGAGAGCCTTCGGCTTGCGGTCGAGGTACTGGGTGAGGTCGAGGATCTTGGCAGCCTCCTCGACGCGCTTGCGGATGTCGGCCTTGGGGACGCCCGCGATCTTCAGCGCGAAGCCCATGTTGTCGGCGACCGTCATGTGCGGGTACAGCGCGTAGTTCTGGAACACCATCGCGATGTCGCGGTCCTTGGGCTGGACGTTGGTGACGTCCCGGTCCCCGATGAGGATGCGGCCGGCGTTGACGTCCTCGAGGCCCGCGAGCATGCGCAGGGAGGTCGACTTGCCGCAGCCGGACGGACCGACGAGGACGAGGAACTCGCCGTCCTCGATGTGCAGGTCGAGCGCGTCGACCGCGGGACGCTCGGACCCCGGGTAGAGACGGGTTGCCTTGTCGAAAGTGACGGTAGCCATGATGGATGAATCCCTCCACCGGCAGGTACGTGCCGGACGATCCTTCGTGAATGGGAGTGTCAGGCCCCGCCGTCGGGACCGACGCGGGTGGCGAGGTGCGGTAGCACCGTGGTCACCCGTGCGACGGGACCATCTTGCCACAGCGGGCCCGTTCAGGGCAGGGGCTCGGGCACCAGATGATCCGCCAGCCCGTGCAGCGCGGCCGCCAGCTCCACCGGGTCGGCCACGCGGAACCGTGCGGCCGAGGGGCCGGGGCCCACCCGGATCGACACGTCGTCGGGGCCGAGCGCCGCGAACGCGCGCTCGTCGGTGGCGTCGTCGCCCGCGTACAGCACGCGGTCGGCGCCGGTCTGCTGGGCGAGGGCCAGGAGCGCGTCACCCTTGGTCACCTCGAGCACGCCGAGCTCGACGACATCCCGGCCGACCATGACGTCGGCGCCGGCACGCTCCCCGAGCGCGACGGCGACCGGGGTGAGCCGGGCCGCGTCGGACGCGGTGGCGGTCCGGGTGTGCAGCACGACCGTCGTCGGCTTGACCTCCACGCGCGCGGTGCTGCCCTCGACGGCCGCCAGCAGGGCGCGGGTCAGGGCGTCGTGCCGGGTGGCGGCCTCGGCGGGCAGCACGAGGTCGCTGCGCTCGAGGGAGGGCGGTTCCGAGGCGACCCACCGACCCCGTTCCCCGCCGTGGCTGCCCACGAGCCACGTACCGGCCGGCACCTGCGCCCTCGCGGCGAGGTCGGCCAGGCCGCGCCCCGAGACGAGCGCCAGGTGCACACCGGTCCGTCCCGCGAGCCGGTCCAGGGCCGTGACCGCGGACGGCAGGGCGCGGCTGGCGGCCGGGTCGTCGCGCAGGGGGGCCAGCACGCCGTCGAAGTCCGTGGCGACGAGCACCCGGCCCCCGCTCCGCACGACCTCGGCGAGGGCGTCGAGCGCGGCGTCGAGGCCGCCGGCGGGCGTGCCCTGGCCCGTGGGCGCACCCGACCCCGCGGGCGTACCCGAGCCCGTGGGCGCGGCCAGCGCGTCGAGGAACGCGGCCGACCACGCCGCGACGTCGTCGGTGAGCACCTTGCGGCGCAGCCGACGCATCCGGGCGCGCGCCTCGCGCGCCGGCATCGTCGTCGCGCGCAGGACGGCGTCCTTGAGCCCGTCGA
>NZ_DAORSQ010000207.1:0-1938 GCF_035443605.1 Actinotalea sp.
CGCCAACCCAGTGTCGACGTCATCGCCGCGCTCGCCCTGGCCGGCGCCCTGCTCGTCGGCGAGCCGTTCGCCGGCGCGATGATCACCGTGATGCTCGCGAGCGGCCAGCTGCTGGAGGCCAGGGCCGCGGCGCGAGCCCGGCGCGAGCTGAGCCTGCTCGTGGAGCGTGCCCCGCGCACCGCCCGGCGGCACACCGGCACCGGGGTGGTCGAGGTACCCGTCGACGCCGTGGTCCCCGGCGACCGGCTGCTCGTCCCGCCCGGGGAGATCGTGCCCGTCGACGGGCGCCTGCTCACCTCTGCCGTGCTCGACGAGGCCGCGCTGACCGGTGAGGCGCTCCCGGTCGAGCGGCCGGTCGGGCAGGACGTCCGCTCCGGCGTCGTCAACGGCGGCGGGCCGCTCGAGCTGCTGGCGACGGCGTCGGCGGCCGAGTCCACCTATGCCGGCGTGGTCCGGCTCGTCGAGCAGGCCCAGGCCTCCTCCGCCCCGTTCGTGCGGACGGCTGACCGGTTCGCGACGCTCTTCGTCCCGCTCACCCTCGCCCTGGCCGGCGGGGCGTGGGCCGTGACGGGTGACCCCGTGCGCGCCGTGGCCGTGCTCGTCGTCGCGACCCCGTGCCCCCTCCTGCTCGCCGCGCCCATCGCGATCATGTCGGGGCTCTCGCGAGCGGCGCACATCGGGGTGGTCGTCAAGGGGGGCGGCGCCCTGGAGCGCCTCGCGGCGGGCCGCGTCATGCTCTTCGACAAGACGGGCACCCTGACCCAGGGCCGGCCCGCGCTGGCCGACGTCGTGACCGCGGAGCCGGGGGCCGACGCCGACGAGCTCCTCCGCCTCGCGGCCAGCCTCGACCAGGTCTCGGCACACGTGCTCGCGGGCTCGATCGTCGGCGCCGCCGCCCGCCGCGGCCTCGCGCTCGAGCTGCCGGTCGAGGTCCAGGAGGTCCACGGCTACGGCGTCGAGGGGCGGGTGGGGGCGCACCACGTCCGGCTCGGCAAGGCGGCATGGATCGTCGCGGACCCTGCCCCCCGCTGGGTGCGCCAGGCTCGACGCCGCGCCGACCTCGACGGCTCGCTGCTGGTCCTCGTCGCCGTCGACGGCGAGCCTGCCGGCGCACTGCTGCTCGAGGACCCCGTCCGCGCCGACGCACCGCGGATGGTCCGCGCGCTGCGCGACGCCGGGATCACCCGCGTGGTCCTCGTGACCGGGGACCGTGGTGACATCGCCGACGCCGTCGGCCGGATCGTCGGTGTCGACGCCGTGCTCGCCGACTGCGACCCGGCCGACAAGCTCGCCGCGATCCACCGTGAGCAGGCCGGGAACCCGACGATCATGGTCGGTGACGGCATCAACGACGCCCCAGCCCTGGCCGCGGCCGGGGTCGGTGTGGCCCTCGCTGCGCGCGGCGCCACCGCGTCCTCCGAGGCCGCCGACGTCGTCCTGACGGTCGACCGGATCGACGCGATCGCGGACGCGATCCTCATCGCACGCCGGTCGCAGCGGATCGCGCTCCAGGCCGTGCTGGTCGGGATGGGGCTGTCGCTCGTGGCGATGATCGCCGCGGCGGCCGGCTACCTGCCACCGGCCGCGGGCGCCGTGCTCCAGGAGGTCATCGACGTGCTGGCGATCGGCCTTGCGCTGCGCGCCGTCCTGCCAGGCCGCGTCCACACGATCGCCATGCCGCCGCAGGACGTCGCCACCGCCGCGCGGCTGCGCGCCGAGCACGACGCGGTGGCGCCCGTCGTCGAGCAGATCCGCGCCGTGGCGGACGCCCTGTCGACGCACCATCCCGACCTCGACGCTGCGCACGACCTGCTCGATCGCCTCGAGCGCGACCTCGTCCCGCACGAGCGGGCCGACGAGGAGCTCCTCGTCCCCATCGTCATGCGTGCGCTCGGCAGCAGCGAGGCGACGGCGGCGCTGAGCCGCACCCACGCCGAG
>NZ_DAORSQ010000208.1:0-1934 GCF_035443605.1 Actinotalea sp.
GCCATCGACGTGCCGGTCAGCACCGCGTGGATGACGTAGAGCGGCCACGCGACGAACATGAACGCGAACTCGATCGGCTCGGTGACGCCCGTGAGGAACGAGGTGAGCGCGACCGAGGCCATGAGCCCACCGACGGCCTTCTTCGCCGTGGGCTTGGCCTCCTGGTAGATCGCGAGGGCGGCGGCCGGGAGGGCGAACATCATGATGGGGAAGAAGCCGGTCATGAAGGCCCCGGCCGTGGGGTCGCCCTTCAAGAAGCGGGAGATGTCGCCCTGCACCGTCTCGCCACCGGCGGGGGTGTAGTCGCCGAGGATGAACCACGGCACGGAGTTGAGGATGTGGTGCAGGCCGAGGGGGATGAGCAGCCGGTTGGCCGTGCCGTAGATGAAGCCGCCGATGATCGAGTTCGCGGCGACCCACTCGCCGAGGTTGGTGAGGCCGGCGTCGAAGGCCGGGTAGATGACCGCGAGCAGCACGGCGAGGACGAGGCTGGCGAAGCCGGTGACGATCGGCACGAAGCGCCGGCCACCGAAGAACGCGAGATAGGGCGGGAGTGAGATCCGGTAGTACCTCTGCCAGAGGAAGGCCGCGATGAGCCCACACAGGATCCCGCCGAGCACGCCGTAGTTGATCAGCTCCTGGTCCTCACCCGGCTTGGGTGCGGGGAGCACGAAGGGCGACACGGCATCCCCGACGCCCTTGAAGACGAGGTAGCCGACGACGGCCGCGAGGGCGGTCGAGCCGTCGGCCTTCTTCGCCATCCCGATGGCGACCCCGACCGCGAACAGCAGGGGGAGGTTCGCGAACAGGGCGCCGCCGCCGGCACCGACGACGGCGGCGACCATCTCCCACCCGAGGCCGTCGGCTCCGAGCAGGTCCGGCTGGCCCAGGCGCAGCATGAGGGCCGCCACGGGCAGCGCGGCGATGGGCAGCATGAGGCTGCGCCCGAACTTCTGGATCGGGGCGAGGTCGAACCGCTTCTTCGCGGTCCCCTGTGCCGTCACGTCAGCCGTGGTCATGGTGGTGCCTCCTGGGGCGGGTCGGGAGTCTCGGGTGTCAGGGTGTCGACCTGGCCGGACACCGCGCCCGCACTGGTACCCCCGCGTGGGTGCTGAGAGGCTGACACCATCACACTGGCGTGTCAAACGCCTCGAAAGGACCCTCCAGCTATGAGCACCAAGGCAGAGCAGATCCTCGCCGCCCTCGGCGGCCCCGAGAACATCATCGAGATCGAGCCGTGCATCACCCGGTTGCGCACCGAGGTCAAGAACCCGTCCCTCGTCAACGAGGCGGCGCTGAAGGCCGCTGGCGCCCACGGCGTCATCTCCGCCGGGCAGGTGGTGCAGGTCGTCGTCGGCCCCGAGGCCGACAACCTCGCCGAGGACATCGAGGACCTGATGTGAGCATCCGCGGCGCGGTCGCTCGCCCGCGCGCCCTCCTGCTCGACCTCGACGGCACCCTCGTCGACTCCGAGCCCATCCACCGGACCGGCTTCGAGCGGTGGTTCGCCCACCGCGGGTGGCCCTTCGACCTCGAGGTGGCGGCCCTGTTCACCGGCCGCCGCGCGGACGACGTCTTCCGCACCGTCGACGGCCCGTGGAGCGGCGGGGACCCCGACGCCATGTTCGCCGAGATCGTCGCCATGGTGCCCCGCGACCGGCTCCCGGATGCCGTGCCGGGCGCGGCGGCGACCGTCGAGCGGGCCGCTGTGGCCGGCATCCCCCTCGCGCTCGTCACGTCGGCGAGCGTTCGCTGGGCCGACAAGGCGCTCGCGGCCCTGGGTGGGCTCGGCCGGTTCGACGTCGTCGTCACCCGCGACGACGTCGCGGTGGGCAAGCCCGATCCGTCCTGCTACGCCCTCGCGTGCGATCGCCTCGGTGTGGATGCCGGGTCGGCACTTGCGTGCGAGGACGCACCCAACGGGGTGCTCTCGG
>NZ_DAORSQ010000209.1:0-1887 GCF_035443605.1 Actinotalea sp.
CAAGGATGCCGTCGGGGTCCTCGAGGCGCTCGAGCCGGTGCTCGACGAGGTCGTCATCACTCGCACGACCTCTCCACGGGCCATGTCACCCCGACGGCTCGGGGAGCTGGCCGTCGAGGTGTTCGGCGACCAGCGGGTGACCGTGGTCGACGAGCTGCCCGACGCGCTCGACCAGGCCGCCGGGATGGCGGATGCCGATGGCGGTGTCAGCGGGGGAGTGCTCGCCACCGGGTCGGTCGTCACCGCGGCCGAGGTGCGGATGCTGCTCGGCACCACCGCCGTCTGACCCCGTCTCCCTGCCGTAGGGGTCGTAGGGCTCGTGGGGCGGCGGCGTCAGGGCGGGGGGCTCTCGTGGTGCTGGGCGAGCCGGGCCAGCTCGACGCGGTTGGCCGTGCCGGTCTTGCGCAGGAGGTTCGACACGTGCGAGCTCACGGTCTTCTCGCTGAGGAAGAGGGCGCGCGCGATCTCGCCGTAGGTGCGGCCCGCCACGACGTGCTCGAGGATCTCGGCCTCACGGGGGGTGATGCCGAAGGGGCGGCCGGCCGCACCCACACCGGTCGCCGGCCCCGAGGGCGTCACCTGCCCCAACGGGATCCTCGCCGCCCGGGCGAGGTCGGCGGTCTCCCGGAGCACGGGTTCGGCCCGCAGGCGTGAGGCCACCGCGTGGGCGCGCCGCAGGATGGCTGCCGCCTCCTCGCGGGTCCCCTGACCACGGACGAGCCGTGACTCGCCGGCCCGGAACGCGGCATACGCCTCGTCCCACGGCAGGATCCCCTCGAGAAGGTCGGCGGCAGCGGTCCACCGAGCGGCCTCGTCGGGGGACCGCCGACACCGCGCCACCTCCGCCGCATAGACGGCGTCGAGCCCCTCGAGCTGCCGCGTGTAGAAGGGGGAGTCGAAGAAGGCGCCGTCCCGGATGACCCGGGGGAAGCGGGCCACGAGATCGTCGAGGCGCGCCAGCACGTCGTCGAGTGGTTCGCCGCGGTCCCGGGCACCGTCGGCCAGGTCGGCCAGGCCGCGGGCGGCCAGGGGCATGAGCCACTCGCACCGCGTAGGCGGCACCCCGGCCGCCGTCGCACCAGCCCAGGCGGCGTCCACGGCACCCGAGGGGTCCCCACCTGTGAGGCGGGTCATGGCCCGCACAGCGTCGAACTCGAAGGCGAGGAAGTCGGTGGTGTCGGCGAAGAGCTCCTCGGCCCGGGCCAGGTGCGACTCCGCCTCGGCCTGCCGGCCCTGCAGCACCGCCAGGCGTGTTGCGGCCAGGCGCGTCATGACGTCGGGGCCGGCGCCGGGGTCCGAGCCGAGCGCGACCCGCAGCCGGTCCGTGCACTCCTCCCAGTGGCCGACGTCGAGCCACGCCCCCGCCTCGGCGGCCGACATCCACGCGACGTACGGGTGGGGGGCGCCCAGCTCCTCGAGCGACTCGCGCCTCTTCTGGAGCAGCTGGGGGTAGGCCGGCTCGACGTTGCTCGCGGTCCCGTTCGCCTCCCACAGGGCCGCGTGCACGAAGCCCCACCAGTCTCGGGCCTCGGTCGCCGCCGCCACCCCGCGGGCGGCGAGCTCGGGACCGCCACTCTCGCCACGGAACACGGTGCTCATGGCAGCGGCCGCGTACGCGTAGGCGAGGGCGGCGGGGTCACCGACGGCGACCGCAGTCTCCAGGGCCGCGCGTGACACGTCGTGCGCATCAGGAGCCTCGTGCCAGAGCGAGGCGTGCGCCAGCTCGGCCAGGGCGTAGGCGTGCTCGCGCGAGGTGGGGTCGTGCTCCGACAGGGCCACCGCCCGCCGAGCTGGGTCGAGCCGCAAGAAGCCGCGGCCGGTCGAGAACCGCAGGTGCTCGCGCCGGACGAGCAGCTCGGCCACGAGCAAGGGCCTCTCGGCCGCGTC
>NZ_DAORSQ010000210.1:0-1873 GCF_035443605.1 Actinotalea sp.
CCCTGCAGGCGCCCGGCCGCGTTGTGGGCCGTGCGCCCGTGCCGCCAGAGCACGACGGCCCGCGCGGTCACTCCTCGACCGCCGACCCGTCGCCGCCGCGGGCGTCGGCCGGCAGCTCGATGACCGGGCAGTCGGACCACAGGCGCTCGAGCGCGTAGTAGACGCGGTCCTCGGCGTGCTGCACGTGCACGACGACGTCGCCGAAGTCCAGCAGCGCCCAGTGGCCCGTGCGGACCCCCTCGCGCCGCAGCGCCTTGACACCGATGGCGTGCAACGCCTCCTCGACGGCGTCGACGATCGCGGACACCTGCCGCTCGTTGGTGCCGGAGGCGATGAGGAAGACGTCGGTCAGGACCAGACGCTCGCTGACGTCGAGGGCGATGATCTCCTCGGCCTTGCGGCTCGAGGCGGCGCGGGCGGCCGCGACTGCGACCTCCAGGGCGTGGGGGGAGGCGGGCACTAGTTCCCTGTCGGGTCGGAGGGTAGGGCGACGACGACCGTGCGGTCGCCGACCCCCAGGGCGCCGGCGGCGCCGTCGTCCTGCGTGACGACCATGAAGATGAGCATGCCGAGCACGAATGCCACGACGATGAGCACGATCATGTGCAGCCAGGTGTAGGGGTGCGCGCGCGGGGGCACGATGCGGGTGTCGTCGACGTCCGGCACGACGGCGTCGTCGCTCGCCGTCGGCCCCGCGGCGACGGGCCGGTCGGTCGGCACGACGGCCCCGGCCGGCAGGCTCGGGCCCCAGGAGGTGCTCGCGGGGACGATGGCGCTCCACTGCGGCACCGGGCCGGTCGAGCCCGTGGCCGGGCGCACGGCACCCTCGACGACCTCCGGGGCCTCCTGCGCGCTGCGGCGCAGCCGTCCCACGCGCACGGGCGCGGCGGCGGGGGCGTCCGGATCGGCCGACGTGGGCGCCCCTGCGCCCGGGCCCTGCGCTGTCAGCGACGGCTGAGCGGACGGCCCACCGAGTGCCGGGCCGGGCCAGCCTGCGCCCCCGGCGAGCGGCACGACGTCGTCGTGGCCCAGGGACGGCACGGAGCCGTTCCCCGCCACCCCGGGACCGCTGCGCTGCCGCTCGGCCTGCTCGACGGCGGCGCGCTCGCGCGCAGAGCGCTCGACGGCCAGCCGGGCGGCCTCGACCCGCGCCCGCTCGGCGCGCTCGTGCTCGAGCCTGGCCGCCTCGACCCGCTCTCGCTCGGCACCCTCGACATCGAGCCGGCGCTGCTCGACGCGGGCGCGCTCGAGCCGGTCCCGCTCGGACTGCTCCTCCTCGGCCCGTGCGCGCTCGGCCGTCGCGGCCTGCTCGCGCAGCGAGCGTTCGGCCGCCTCGCGTTCCAGGCGCTCACGCTCGACCTCGGCCCGCTCACGCTCGGCACGCTCGGCGTCGGCGCGCTGGGTCGCGATGCGCTGCGCCTGCGACCGTTCGAGGTTGAGGCGTGCGGCCTCCTCACGCTCGGCCTGGGCACGGGCGGCCTGGGCGCGCAGCGCGGCGGCGCGGGACTCGGCGGAGAGCACCTCGACGGGCTCGGCCGTGGGCGCCGTGGGCTCCTCGACGCTCGACAGCTCACCGCTCGCGGTGACCCGGCGGATGCCACCCGTCAGGGCAGGCGGGGAGACCGTCTGCTGGGCCGCCGTGGCGGCTCGCAGCTCCCGGCGCGAGAGCTGCCGTACCGGCTCGGGTGCGGGCTCCGGCGCAGGAGTCGGCTCCGGCGTGGGGGCCGGCAGCGGAGCGCGTACGGGTGCCGTCGGCGCCCGTAGCTCCCGGCGCGACCGCGGCCGGGCCGGCTGCTCCGGCGGGGCCGCGGCCGGTGCGGCAGCGTCGGCCGACGCCGCCTGCTCGGTCGCCGCCTGCTCGGTCGCCGCCTGC
>NZ_DAORSQ010000211.1:0-1805 GCF_035443605.1 Actinotalea sp.
CGCGCGGCAGCGCGACCGCGGCGGCGACGTGCGACGTGGCGCCGATGCCGAGCACCTTGAGCCCACCGGTCGTCAGCTCGCCGTGGGCCAGCGCTCCGAGGTGGCCGCGCAGGCCCTTGCGCCGCCGGGAGGTGTCCTCCGACAGGTCGTCGACGAGGCCGAACGCCGCGCCACCCGCCGCGGCCACCGCGCCGGCGACCGCCGCACGCGGCACCCCGCCGACCACGGCGCCCAGCACCAGCCCCGCAGCCACCGCGGGCCCCTCGAGCAGGCTGATGGGCGCCCCGCGGTGGTTGGTCCTCGTCCAGCGCGGGTCGGCGCCGCCCGTGAGGGCGTCCAGCCCGGCGCGGGCGGCGGCGGTCCCCGCGGCGGCGACGAGCCCGCCTCGCAGCACCCCACCGAACGTCGCGCGCACCGCGCGCCCGCCCGCGTGGCCGGTGCCCACCGTCAGCCCTCGGGCTGCGCGGTCGGGGCGTCCGTCGTCACGGTCGCGGGGTCGACGACGACCGCGACCCGCTCCACGGGCGGCAGCACCACGCGCGGCGGCATGGCCGACGTCGCCTCGGGGCTGGCCCCGTAGTGCCCCACGGTGCCGCTGATCCGGGCGGCCAGCGCGAGCGGCACGGCGACCTGCCCCGCGAGCGTGCCCAGGTCCTCGACCGTGGTCACCTGGATGGACGCCGACTCGTCCTGGCGCAGCGCCAGGACGACGCTCGGGTCGGTCAGCGCGCCGCCGGCCACGACAGCGCCGGTGGACCGGGCCTGGACGGCTGTCGCGATCTGCACGCCGGCATCGATGCGGGCCTGCAGCAGCGCCGCCTCCTCGTCGGTCGGCTCCGCCAGGTCCTCGGCGGCGACGTCCTGCGCCGCCGTCGTCGCCTCGAGGCTCCCGGCCGGGCCCGACAGGACGACCACCGCGTCGGCCGGGACCGTGACGTCCCCGGCGAGCGTGATGAGTCCGGCGTCGCCGCCCAGCAGGTCGAGCACGATCGCGGCGTTCTCGGACAGTGCGTCCGGGTTCTCGGGCACGGCCGTGGTCAGCCCCTGGGCCAGCGCCTCGGCGAGCTCCGTCCCGGTCCCGGCGTCCTGCGCCGGGGCGGGGTCGAGGTAGGTGACCAGGGTCCCGGCGAGGGACTGACGGAACGAGAGCCGCTCCGGGTCCGTCCACGCCTCCGTGACGGTCACGGTCGCGGTGACCGACGCGCCCGCCTCGGCGAGACGCGCCACGACCTGCTCGAGCACCTCGGCCGGCACCTCGTCGACGAGCACGATCGCCACCCGGCGCTCGGCCAGCACGCCCTCGAGCAGCGCGGGGGCGACCGACGCGAGGGAGGCCTGGGCGTGCTGCAGGTCGAGGGCCGTCACGTCGAGCTCCGCCCGCAGCGCGTCCTTCTCGGCGCGCAGCTGGTCGACCTGCCCCGTGAGGGTGTCCCCGATCGCCTCCTTGAGCGGCCCTGCACCCAGGGCGATCCCCACGGCGAGCGCGAGGAACACCGAGATGAGCGAGACGAGGTGGTAGCGGAAGTCGATCACGATGAGATCTCTCGGTCGGTGACGGTCGAGGTCATGCCCCACCGCCGAACAGGGACCGCAGGGACGACCACATGTCGTCGAGACCCGCGGCGAAGAGGCCGAACATCGTCTGGCCCGCGGCGGTGGACGCCAGGGCGACGCCCAGCGCCAGCAGCCCGGCGATGACGAGCCAGCCGAGCTGCCAGTTGGAGATGCGCTGACGGTAGAGCCGCGACACGCCCTTGGCATCGATGAGCTTGGAGCCCACCGGGAGGCGGGTGAGGAACGTGCTC
>NZ_DAORSQ010000212.1:0-1777 GCF_035443605.1 Actinotalea sp.
TCCGAGCACGACATCCTCGACGGCATCGCCTGGAGCGCAGCCGAGCGCGGCTGAGCCGCTCGGGGCACGCGCCGGCCGCATGAGGCACCGCGCACGACACGCGGAAGCGCGCGGTTCCCGGTAATGCGCGTCCCGTAGTAGTGTGTGGACTGCGGGAGTGGCCGGAGGGGCGGCTCCCGCACCAGACCCGGTCGCTCTGCCGGCCACCCGAGGAGGCGCGCATGGATACCACCCAGCTGCTCAAGGGGGTGCTCGACGTCGCGGTGCTGGCCGTCGTCGCGGGCGAGGACGGGTACGGGTACGACGTCGTGCGGCGGCTGCGCGCCGCAGGGCTGGAGGAGGTGGGCGACGCGTCGGTGTACGGCACGCTGCGCCGGCTCTACGCCTCGGGTGCACTGACCAGCTACGTGGTGCCGTCCGACGAGGGGCCGCACCGCAAGTACTACGGGATCAACGCCCAGGGCCGGGCGATGCTCGAGGCCCAGCGCAAGGACTGGCACGTCTTCTCGTCCGCCATGACCGCACTGCTCGAGACCGGAGACCCTCGATGACCGCCACCGTCCTGCTCGACCACGTGAGCACCTATGCCGCGCGCGTGCGCGACCACCTCGCCGACCTCGCACCGGAGCAGGTCGAGGACCTCACCGACGGGCTGGAGGCAGACCTCGCCGAAGCGCTCGAGGACGCGGCAGGGCCATCGGTCGCGGACGGGCTGCCGTGCGCCGACGGCGGGACGGAGCGTCTCGACCTGGCCAGCCGGTTCGGCCGGCCGGAGGCTTACGCCGCAGAGCTCCGCGCCGCGGCCGGGCTGGGGGCGGCCGCGGCACGGCGCACCCGCCGCCCGGTGCGCGCCGCGGTGCGCGGGCTCGTCACGGACGCCTGGGAGGGCCTCGTCGCGTGGACCGCACCCTGGCGCGGCTCCACGGTCGGCCGTGGGGTGATCGACCTCGCGGTCGCGCTGCGCCCGCTGTGGTGGGTGGTGCGCGGGTGGGTGTGGTTCGTCCTGGCGCTGGGGGTGCTCAGCCCCTTCGAGGAGAGTCTCGACAGGTACGTGCCCGACACGTTCGGCGCCTGGGTGCTCCTGCTCGTCGGCCTTGGTCTCTCGGTCGCGGTCGGGCGGGGTGCGGGCCGACGGGTCATGCTCGTGCGTCGAGGCCTTGCCGCACTGAGCGTGCTGGCAGTGCTGGCGACCCCGTGGGCGGTCCAGAGCTTCACCGCCGAGCTGCGCTGGCGCGTGTCGACCGGTTCCTACCCCGTGTTTATCGAGAACGAGGTCGTCACCCAGGTGGTGCCGCAGGAGGGGGTCTTCGTCGACGGGCAGCAGGTGAGCAACCTCTTCGTCTACGACGCCGCTGGAAACCCGCTGTCCGACGTGCAGATCGTCGACGACCGCGGACGCCAGGTGCGGACGGTCGCGGACTCGCGCAGCGAGTGGTCGCTGCCCGGCGTCGACGAGGCGTGGTCCTTCCTGCCGCGCGTGGACGGCGACGGCAGGACCCGGTGGAACGTCTACCCGCTGCTCGGCGCGCCGGCGTCGCAGTGGACGACGGGCGCGGACGGGGCGCGTGGGCTGCTCGACGGGGTCCTCGCGCACACCCCGCCCGCGCCGTTCGCCCAGGCGCCGGCGCTCCCCGCGCAGGTGCTCCCGTCCACCGCCGACGCGGTCGAGCCCACGGCCGAGGGCGTCGGACCCTCCGCCGAAGAGGTCACGGCGCCCTGACCCGCCCCGGTTGTCCGCCCGGGGGTCCGCACCTAGCGTGAGCGCATGAGCCCCACG
>NZ_DAORSQ010000213.1:0-1751 GCF_035443605.1 Actinotalea sp.
CCCGACCGAGGCCACCTCCGCCGGTCCGGACGGCACCACCCGGGCCTCGAGGTCCCCGGCCCCCAGCCGGCCGGCCACCTCGGACAGGTCCCGCACGGACCGCGACAGCCGCGCGGCGACCAGGCTCCCCGCGAGCGCCGTGCCCCCCAGCAGCACCAGGCCCACACCGGCGAGCACGGCCCAGGAGCGCGCGACGCCCTCGGTGAGCTCGGCGTCCGGGACGAAGGTGCGCACCACGCTGACGCCCGTCGAGCCGCTCACCGGGACCAGCACCTCGACGCCGCCGTCGATCCGGGCGGTCAACGCCCTGCCCAGGGCCGCGAGCTCCACGGCAGCCGTGACGTCGGCCGGTGCGCCGGCGGTCGCGCCATCGGGCAGGAAGACCGTGGTGCGCCGGTCCTCGCCGTTGACGGACAGCAGCGTGGCCTCCAGACGCGCGTCGTCCTGCGCCACCCCACCGGCGAAGACGGCGACGCTCGCCGCGTCCTGGCGCGCGATCGCGAGCGCGCGCTCCTGGGCGAGCGAGCGGGACAGCAGGCCCAGCGGCACGAGGAAGGCGACGAGGACCACGGAGGTCATCGCGAGCCCGTACCGGACCAGCAGGCTCCTCATGCCGGCGCGACGAGCTTGACGCCCACCCCGCGCACGCGGTGCACGTACCGGGGGGCCTCGGCGCTCTCGCCGAGCTTGCGGCGCAGCCAGTGCAGGTGGACGTCGACGGTCTTGTCCGCGCCGCCGTAGGGCTGGTTCCACACGTTCGCCAGCAGCTCGCGCTTGCTGATCACCTCGCCAGCACGCTCGGCGAGGTAGGCGAGCAGGTCGAACTCCTTGGGGCTGAGCTCGAGCACCTCGCCCGCGAGCGTCACCGAGCGCGTACGGGTGTCGATGACGAGGTCGCCGACGGTGACGGCGGTGACCGGCCGGACGGGCTCTGCCCGGCGCAGCACGGCACGGATGCGGGCCTCGAGCTGGTCGGCGGCGAAGGGCTTGACGAGGTAGTCGTCCGCACCGGCGTCGAGCAGCGCGACGATCCCCGCCCCCTCGTCGCGCGCGCTGATGACGATGACCGGCACGTCGCTGACGGAGCGGATCATCGCGAGCAGGGACGAGCCGTCCAGGTCCGGCAGCCCGAGGTCCATGAGCACGACGTCGGGCCGGTGCGCCACGAGGCTCTGCAGCCCGTCGAGCGCGGTGGGCGAGGTCATCGTCGAGTGCTGGCGCGCCGACAGGGACCGCACGAGCGCCGTCCGGATCGTCGCGTCGTCCTCGATGATGAGTACGTCGGCCACACCCCGGACCGTAGGGCATCGGGCGGCGCCGCGGGGCGAGCACCGGGCCGCCCGGGGGTGCGACATGCGTGACGGCACGCACCTTGTGCGTCCCTTAACCCTGCCTTGGCCCTCGCGTGCGGCACCATGGCGGCATGGGATCGGCGGCACGCGCGTGAGCCGGTGGGGCATCAGCCGCATCGGCGTCGTCGCCGTGGTCGGCTGGGCCGTCGCCGTCGTGCTGGCCGGCTCGATCGCGTGGCGAGCCGTGACCGTCATCGACACCGAGACCACCGCCTCCGGGGTGCTCACCCAGGCCCAGGTGCTCGACGCCCTCGCGCAGGTGCGCGCCACCGCCGGTCCCGCGACCCCGGCACCGACCCCCACGCCCAGCCCCGACGTGCCCACCGCCCCCGAGGTCGTCCGCAGCTGGACGGTCACCGGTGGCACCGTCGCGGCCTCGTGCCGGGACGCCGCGATCAC
>NZ_DAORSQ010000214.1:0-1685 GCF_035443605.1 Actinotalea sp.
CCCGGTGGCGGTCCCCAGATCGCGGCCACGGTTCCCGTCGGCCTTGGTGGTAGCACGACAGATCTCGGAACGCGCACGACGGTGGTGGCATCACACCGCCGTGCCGCGTCCCGACCGCATCGCGGGCCCGACGTCACAGGCACCGAGTGCGGCCGGGTGGCACGTCCTTGACGGTGACCAACACGCCGGTCGCGGTTCAAGCTCCTCGAGAAGTGCAAGCGGGGGAGCGGGCAGGGACGCCCGATGCCTTTGCTCTGCCGCTCGGCGGGTGGCGGCGACCCCCTGCGTCGACGCCACCCGCCGGTACCGCGCGGTGCCCGTGGACCGCCAGCGGGCTGCCTGCGGGCCGCCCGTCGGGGGGAGGCTACGGTGCCGAGGTTTGAAAGTCGAGTACCCAAGTCTCGACTCTCCGCGGAGTGAGCCCTGGGAGCCGTGCGGCGGCGTACCGTGGGCCCCTACGGCCCGGCGAGAAGGATGAGATGCCCCAGGACTGGACCCCGAAGACCCCCGCGTCGAGGCCCACCCGCGTACGCGCCGCCCGCCTGTCCGCCGACGAGGTGCGCGACCGCATGCTCCGTCAGGGCGTCGAGGTGATCCGCGCGCGGGGCCTCATGGTCGGTCTCGACGACGTGCGCATGGAGGACCTCATCGCCGCGGCGGAGGTGCCGCGGTCCTCGGTCTGGCGGATCTGGCCCGGCAAGTGGGAGTACCTCGTCGACGTGCTCGCCATGGCGGCGGACCCTCAGGGTGCCAACCTGCTGCGCCCGCCGCTGGACGAGCCGACGCTCGAGATCGCGGTGGCCTCGGCCCACGAGCGGCTGGACCTGCTCGTGACGCCGGAGGGCCGACGCGTGCTGCTCCTCGAGACGGTGCGTGTGGCGCTCGAGCACAACTACCGCGTGCACTCCACCTCGACGAGCTGGCGGACGTACATGGCCCTGCTCTCGACGGTCAACGCGATCGCCGACGACGACGCACGCCGCAAGATCGCCGTGCGGCTCCAGGCTGCCGAGCGGACCGGCTTCATCGCGGTGATGGCGCGGTTCTACGAGAGCCTCAGCGCGGCACTGGGACTGCGCCTGCGCGCACCGCAGTACACGTTCGAGCACATCGCCCTCGCCGGGTCAGCCCTCGTGGAGGGTCTCGCCATCCGCAACGCGATCCTCGAGGCGGACGAGGTCTCGGCGCCGGGCGTCGAGCGGCCGACGCTCGACGAGCTGCTGCACGGCGAGCTGCCCGGACCGCAGGGGACCGGGCCGTGGACCACGACGGCGCTGGCCTTCCTCGGTGTCGTCGACGCGTTCCTCGAGCCGGACCCGGACTTCGTCGTCCCGCCCGAGGCGCTGCCCGCGGGCTGACGACGCAGCGACACGCTCCCGCTCACCCCGAGCGGTCACCCCGACGGGGCGCCCGCCCGCTGGCCCGCACGTCCCTCGGCCGTGCCGCTGCGCGGGGCGCCGCCGTGGGGCACGAGGCTGAAGGCACCCTCCTCCTCCTGCGCGTTGTGCAGCCGTAGCACCGCGTAGAGCCCGTAGAGCAGGCGACGCAGCTCGACGACGTCCTCCGGCTGGACCGACTCGGCTCCCAGCCCGGTGAGGAGCCGGTGCAGGCGCCCCACCTGGTGCTGGATCTCGGCGTGGGTGCGGCTCAGCGCCGCCGTCGCCTCGCTGCTGCCGAGCGCACGC
>NZ_DAORSQ010000215.1:0-1679 GCF_035443605.1 Actinotalea sp.
TCGACGCGCTGCCCCGGCTCACGACGGCGATCTTCGGGCTCGGCGGGCACGACGTCCAGCCGCGCCATCTCATCGCAGCGTTCGAGCACATGACCGACCCGACCGGCGCGCCGCTCATCTACCTGGGCTCGCAATTCTTCAGCACCGACCCGACGCCGCACATGGCCGAGATCGAGGATCGGCTGCGCGGCGCGTACCCGGACACCCAGCACATGGCGCTGGCCACCCGGCCGAACCCCGTGCTGCTCCCGCCCACGGCGATGCGGATCCGGTTCCACTCGGTCGGCGGCTACGGCACGGTCGCGACGGGCAAGCTCCTCACCGACATCCTCGCCGGGGTGCTGGGCATGCACTCGAAGTCCGCGCCCAAGTACGGCTCGGAGAAGTCCGGCGCACCGACCAACTACTACATCACCCTGAGCCCCGAGCCCGTGCTCATCACCAACGCCGAGCTCGAGGACGTCGAGGTGGTCGTCTCACCGGACCACAAGGCGTTCATCCACACCAACCCGCTCAAGGGCCTGGTCGAGGGCGGCACGTTCATCCTGCAGTCCGACCTCACGCCGGCGCAGGTGTGGCGCGGGCTGCCGAGGTACGCCCGGGCCGCGATCCGCGAGCGGCACATCCGCTTCCTCGTGGTCGACGCGTTCGCGGTCGCCAAGAAGCACGCCCCGACCCCGGAGCTCGAGCTGCGCATGATGGGCATCGCCTTCATCGGTGCGGTCGCTGCGCACGTCGACCGGGTGTCGTCCGGGGCGTCGGCCGAGGCCATCGCGGAGAAGGTCCGCGCGCAGATCGCCAAGAAGTTCGGCACCAAGGGCGAGGCCGTCGTCGAGGGCAACATGGCCGTCATCCGCGAGGGGATGAGCGCCACGCACCTCGTCGACTACGACGCGCCGGAGCTGCGCGCCATCGACGAGGAGCCGGCGCCACCGCGCCTGCTGCGCACGGTCGCGCTCTCGGCGTCGATGTGCCCGAGCACCACGTCGCCCGGGGCCTCCGCGCTGTTCGACCCCGCGTACTACGAGGACGTCATCGCCCGTCCGTTCCGCGAGGGCACCATCGGCGAGGCGCCCGTGCTGCCCGGCGTCGGCCTGTTCATGCCGGCCGGCTCGGCCGCGGGCAAGGACAAGGGCCTGTTCCGGCGCACGGTGCCGAGCTTCGACGCCGACCTGTGCACGGGCTGCCTGGAGTGCGCGATGGTCTGCCCCGATGCGGCCATCCCCAACACGGTGCACGAGATCCACGAGCTGCTGCTCGCGGCGATCGGCACGGTCGACGTCACCGACGGGCAGCGCGACGCCCTGCGCGCGCTCGTGTACCCGATCGCGGAGGGGGTGCGCGAGCAGCTGCGCCAGGACAAGACCGCCCGACCGCTCGCCGCCCGCGTCGCCGAGGTCGCGGCGCCGATGACGGCAGACCAGCCGTCCCTGACGCGCACCGTCGCGCAGGTCGTCGCGGTGCTCGCGACCTACCCCGTGGCGCGCACGCGTCCCTTCTTCGACGCCATGGAGAAGGCCGTGCCCGGGACCGGTGGGCTGTACGCCGCGACGGTGGACCCGTGGAAGTGCACGGGCTGCCTCGAGTGCGTCGAGGTGTGCGGGCCCGGCGCCCTGACCCCGGTGGACCAGGACGAGGACGTCCTGTCCGGCCTGCAGGACCGCTTCGAGATGATGACG
>NZ_DAORSQ010000216.1:0-1668 GCF_035443605.1 Actinotalea sp.
TCGTCGTCGCCATCCGTCGGTGAGGGCGGCGCCCATGGAGGACACTCAGGCCGGCGACCGCCCCGCGAACCCGTCGCTGCGCAGGCGGCCGTGGACGTGCATGTCGTGCCAGCCGTCCGCGTGGTGCCCCGATGCCCGTGACGTGCCCTCCACGACGAACCCGCACGCCGCGGCGACGTGGCACGACGTGGTGTTCTGCACCGAGTGCTGGATCTCCAGCCGGTGGAGGCCGACCGTCCCGAGCGCCCACGTGCTGAGCGTCGTCACCGCGTCGGTCGCGACGCCTCGACCGCGGGCGGCGGGCAGCACCCAGTAGCCCACCTCGGCGAAGCCGTCGGCAAGGTCCACCTCGCGGAACGCGACGCGGCCGAGCACACGGCCGCCGTCGAGGGTCGTCACAGCCCACGACGCGCCCGTCTCGGCCGCCCAGGAGCCGTGCCACTCGCGGATCGTCGCTGCGGCCTCGCCGTCGTCCAGCGACCGGCAGTGCCAGCGCTGGATCTCGCGGTCGGCATGGGCCATGACCAGGGTCGGTGCGTCCGCGTCTGCCCAGGGTCGCAGGGCGGTCGTCGAGCCCGTCAGGTGGGGCTGAGCCCGCCCGGAGAACGTTCCGACGGGCAGGTGCGGAGCGACGAGGAGGGGCATGTGGCCATCCTGGGCGATGGACCCCCGTGCTGCGCTGACGCGGCGCGGGTGTCGGGGCGGGAGGTGGTCCTCGCCGCCGCCACGCCAACCCCCACCCCGGCCAGCACCAGCACGACGCCGACGACCTGCAGCGGGCCGAGCCGCTCGCCGGCGACCATCGTGCCGAGCACGGCGCCGGTGAGGGGGTTGAGCAGCCCGATGAGCCCGACCGTCCCCGCGTCGAGCCGCCGCAGCCCGCCGAACCAGACCGCGTAGGCGAGCGCCGTCGCGACGAGCGTCAGCACGCCGAAGCCGGCGATCTCCCCGGTGGTGAGCCGCGGTGGCGCTCCCTCGACCGCCAGGGCCACCGGGACGACGACCAGCCCGCCGCCGAGGAGCTGCCATGCGGTGAGCGAGAGCGGGTCGACGGCGCCAGGACCACCGCCCCCGGCGCCCCACCGCGTCGCGAGCAGGAAGCCGATCGTCGCCGAGGTCATCGCCAGCAGCGAGGCCGCCACGCCGATCGGGTCGACCTCGCCACCCCCGGTGAGCACCAGCGCCCCCACCCCGAGGAAGCCCAGGCCGGCCCCCGCGGTCGCCCGCGCGCCGGGACGCTGACCGAGCAGCGGCCAGGCCAGCGCGAGCATGACCGCAGGCGAGGCCGCCATGAGGGTCGAGGCCAGGCTCGACGGGAGGCGTTGGGCGGCGACGTAGATGAGGACGAAGAAGGCGCCGATGGTCATCGTGCCGAGCAGGGGTGCCCGCCACCACCAGGATCCGCTCGGGAGCCGGCGGGCGATCGCGAGCAGCACGAGCCCCGCGGGCAGGGCGCGGATCACCCCGCCCCACAGCGGCGACCCCGGCGGGAGGACCGCACTGGTCAGGAGGTAGCTCGCGCCCCAGGTGACGGGCGCGACCGCCGTGAGCAGCATCCACCGTCGAGTATCTTCCATGGAAGAGATAATGCCTTACCGGGAAGGTATATTCCGACCATGCCGAGAGCGACCCCCGCCGTGCCGCCGCCGCCCGACGGCGACGACGCGG
>NZ_DAORSQ010000217.1:0-1614 GCF_035443605.1 Actinotalea sp.
GCTCGCGGCGGCCCGCCTTGCGGCTGAGCAGCACGGCGCGGGTCGACTCACGGCGCCGCAGGTTGCGGACGAGCACCGTCGCGTCCCCGTCGCCGATCTCTGGGAGCATGAGGCAGATCGCGTTGTGCTCGGCCGGGGCGGAGCGCTGGGAGGGCGGGTAGGTCGCGGCCCGGACCGGCGCGCGCTGCACAGGGGGGACCATCGGGGTCGTACGGACGTGCTCGACGGTCACGGGGGGCTCCAGGCGGGCAGGGCTCGTGCGGCTTGTCCCCACCCCTATCGGCACGCCACCGGTCGCTCTTGAGCAGAAGTCAGCGACGTCGCCCGAGCGCCGTCACGCCCTCGGGGACGGGCGGCAGCCCTGCCGCCGTGCACAGCAGCGTGGCCCAGGCGGCGAGGTGCTCGCCGAGGTCTCCCTCGGCGGTCCACGAGGCCCGGATCTCGACCTCGACCTGGGAGGGCCGGTCGGCGAGGGTGCCGAAGGACTGCGAGACGACCCGCGTCACGGTGCCGCCCAGTGCGCGGTGCGCCACGGGCAGCTCGGCGAGGGCGTCGGTCACCCAGGTCCAGGCGGCCTCGCACAGCAGCGGGTCGGCGCCCATGTCGGGCTCGAGCGTCGCGCGGACCAGGGTGACGGCGCGGAACGTGCCGTCCCACGCCTCCTGGCCGGCCGGGTCGTGGAGCAGCACGAACCGGCCGCTGGCGAGCTCGTCCTCGTCCGGGTCGCCGGCCCCCGCGACGACCTCGGCGCTCAGTGCGACGGAGTAGGGGGCGATGCGCGCCGGGGCCGGGACCTCGGTGAGGCGCACCTCGCCGCGCAGCCGCCGGTCCCGCAGGGCGCGCAGCGCCTGCACGAACGGTGCGGGAACCTCCGCATCAGCTGTGATCACGCCTGGAGCGTACGGCCGGGGTCCGACGTCCCCGTGGATCGGCGCGCGGACACGTCGGCACGTGCCCCGGACGGCCGCACTACGCTGGCCGGACAGCACCGAAGAGACAGGACCACCACCATGACCAGTGCCGACCGGAATGCGCAGATCGGTGTGACGGGGCTGGCGGTGATGGGTCGCAACCTGGCACGCAACCTGGCACGGCACGGGTACGTGGTGGCGGTGCACAACCGGTCGTACGCCAAGACCGCTTCCCTCGTCGCCGACCACGGTGACGAGGGGACGTTCGTGCCCGCGGGGTCGATGGCCGGCTTCGTGGCATCGCTGGCCGTGCCGCGCACGGTCGTGGTCATGGTCAAGGCCGGCGGGCCGACCGACGCGGTGATCGACGAGCTGGTCGGCCTGCTCGAGCCGGGCGACATCGTCGTGGACGCCGGCAACGCCCACTTCCCGGACACCATCCGGCGCGAGGCAGCGCTGCGCGAGCGGGGCCTGCACTTCGTGGGGTGCGGCGTCTCGGGCGGCGAGGAGGGCGCGCTGCTGGGGCCGTCGATCATGCCGGGTGGCTCGGCGCAGGCCTACGCGACGCTGGGACCGATGCTGCGCGACATCGCGGCGAAGGTCGACGGCGAGCCGTGCTGCACGCACGTGGGGCCCGACGGTGCCGGGCACTTCGTCAAGATGGTGCACAACGGCATCGAGTACGCCGACATGCAGCTCATCG
>NZ_DAORSQ010000218.1:0-1564 GCF_035443605.1 Actinotalea sp.
CGCGCAGGGCGTCGTCGTGCTCCGCGCTCGTCGCCGCACCCGCCAGCGCCGCCGGCAGGCCCACCTCGGCGAGCGCCTCGGCGAGGACGGCGTCCTTGTCCTTGCGCCCGCCCGGGTGCAGCCGCGTGCCGATGGCGTCGTACAGCGGCTTGACGACGTCGTCCCCGTGCGCCAGCCGCGCGGCGGTCACCACGCGCACGGGGCCCCACCCGTCGTCCATCATCCGGCGGTACTTCTCGGACAGGTCGCGACCCTCGTTGAGGACCGCCAGGCTCATGACGTGCCAGCGGACGGTGATGTCGCGGGTCGCGGCGACCTCACCCAGCCAGCGCGAGGTCATCCACGCCCACGGGCAGATCGGGTCGAACCAGAGGTCCGCGAACGTCGTGGTCTGCCGCTCGGCGTGCGGTGCGCTGGTCATCGGTCTCCCTGGGGCGGTGGTCGTCTGCGTCGACAACCCGCGCACGGGCCGCACCATTCCGCTCCCGTGCACGGTGGTCCGCCCACCGTCCGACGCGGTCCCCTCCGGGCGCGCGGTATCCCCGTGGCACGCCACGTGCGAGGTGGCAGGATGCGAGCAACCCCTGCGACGAAGGAAGCACCGTGCCTGCTGAGAACCTCACCCGTGCCGAGGCCCGCGACCGCGCGGCCCTCGTGTCCGTGACGAGCTACGACGTCACGCTGGACCTCACAACGGGGCCAGAGGCGTTCGCCAGCACGACGGTGGTGCGGTTCGCGGCGACGGCCGGCGCGAGCACCTTCATCGACCTCATCGCGCCGCGGGTGCACGAGGTGGTCCTCAACGGGCGCGCGCTCGACGTCGCCGCGGTGGTGGCGGACGCGCGGATCGCCCTCGACGGGCTCGAGGCCACCAACGAGCTGCGGGTCGTCGCCGAGGGTGCGTACATGAACACCGGCGAGGGCCTGCACCGGTTCGTCGACCCCGTCGACGACGAGGTCTACCTCTACTCGCAGTTCGAGGTCGCCGACTCGCGGCGCGTGTTCGCCGTCTTCGAGCAGCCCGACCTCAAGGCGACGTTCGGCTTCACGGTGACCGCGCCGGACCACTGGACGGTCGTGTCCAACTCCCCCACGCCGCAGCCCGTGCCCGCCGGACCGGGCGCGGCGACGTGGACCTTCGCCCCCACCCCGCGGCTGGCGAGCTACGTCACCGCCGTCGTCGCCGGGCCGTACCACCGCGAGACCGGCGAGCTGACGAGCAGCGACGGCCGCACCATCCCGCTCGGCGTGCTGTGCCGCGCGTCCCTGGCGCAGTACCTCGACACGGAGAACATCCTCGAGATCACCCGCGCCGGGTTCGCGTTCTACGAGGAGCGGTTCGCGATGGCGTACCCGTTCACCAAGTACGACCAGATCTTCGTGCCCGAGTTCAACGCCGGGGCGATGGAGAACGCCGGCGCGGTGACCTTCCTCGAGGGGTACGTCTTCCGGTCCAAGGTGCCGGAAGCGACGGTCGAGCGCCGCGCCGTGACGATCCTGCACGAGCTCGCGCACATGTGGTTCGGCAACCTCGTGACGATGAAGTGGTGGAACGACCTCTGGC
>NZ_DAORSQ010000219.1:0-1523 GCF_035443605.1 Actinotalea sp.
CCGGGACGGATCAGGAACCGAGGGGCGCCCGCGCCCCGGCACCCACCGCGGCGGCCCAGAGCATCGAGGCGAGGGTGCCGATGACGAACCGCTCGGACACGTCCGGGTGGTCCCGCAGCTCGGGGTAGCGGCCGAGCCCCTTGACCGCCACGACGAAGGCGATGCCCGACGGGTAGCCAGCCAGGAGCGTCGCGGTGATCGCGAGCCGCTCGAGGATGCCGATCCAGGTCCCGCCCCGCAGCGCGGTCCGAGGTGGGGGCGCAGCCTCGCCGTCGGCCGCACCGAGGAGGTCGGCGATGTCACGCGGTGCGGCCTCGCCCGGACCGCGGCTCAGGGTGCCACCGGGACCGGGGTCGGCGGCATCGTCGGGACCGGGGTCGGCGGTGTCGTCGGGACCGCGGTCGGCGGTGTCGTCGGTTGCGGGGTCCGCGGCATCGCCCGTCGCCCGGCCCGGCTGGTCCCCGGAGTCCTCGGAACGCGCCGCGACGCGCAGCACGCCGGCGGTCAGCGGCCAGCCCCCGAGCCCGCTGAGGAGCAGCGCGGCGGCCCCGACGAGCAGCATGAGCGCGATGCTCATCGATCCCCCTTCGCGTCACCGGCCTCGTGGGCCCCGGCGGCCTCGTCGAGCAGCCGCGCCGCGAGCGGGCGCACCGCGGCCTCCTCGGACCATAGCGCCGTGCGCAGACGCTGGCTCACGGCCTGCTGCGTCACGCCGAGCCGCGCCGCCACCTCGACCTGCGTGGCACCCGCCGCGTCCTCGATCGCGTCGACCACGGCCCACCCGTGGTCGGTGCGCCGCGCGAGCACGGAGCCGAGCAGCGTCAGCACGGCCTCCGCGTCCGCCGCCGACCGCTCGGCCACCCCATCGACGGCCACCGGCACGGGCCGGCTGCGCGACTTCGCGCGCTCGACGGCTGACCTGGCGAGCACGAAGGCCTCCCCCGAGCCGGCGCGGGCCGACGCCGGCAGCGGCTCCTCCACGGGGCCTGCGCCGATGCCGACGGACCACCCCTCGCGGCGCAGCATGCGCAGCACGAGGTCGACGACCACCACGGGGTCGTCGAGCACCGCCTGGACCTCGTCACCCACGGTGCGCTCGAAGGCCCGCACCACGCCGTCGGCGCCCTCGAGGTCCGCCAGCTCGGCAAGCAGCCCCTCGACCCGGTCCCCCACGCGCCTGCTGCCCTGCTGATCCATCGTCACCACGAACATCCCACAAGCCTACCCACTTGTCCTGGACTCAACAACACCTATGACTTGTTCAGTGCCGCTCAGCGCGCGGTCCGGGCCGACTTCTCGGCGGAAACCGGTCGTCTGGCGACCAGAATGTGCGCAGAACTCCGTCGGCGGTGCGTCAGGGCGGTGCGTCGGGGCGGTGCGTCAGTGCGGCGGGGCGGTGCGTCAGTGCGGCGGGGCGGTCGCTCTGGGCGCGCCCGGATGAGCTCAGCGCTGGACCGCGGGGCGGCGCCGCACTAGGACGTGTTGACTAAGTCGGTCTTGATCCAGATGAGGGTGGCTGCGAG
>NZ_DAORSQ010000220.1:0-1518 GCF_035443605.1 Actinotalea sp.
GGCGACTCGCGCCGGCAGATCCACTGGAAGTCGACGGCCAAGACGGGCACCCTCATGGTGCGCCAGTACGAGGAGTCGCGGCGCTCGCGGATGGCGATCGTGCTGTCGTGTGCCCGCACCGAGTACCGGGACGCGGACGAGTTCGAGCTCGCGGTCAGCGCCGCCGCCTCGCTCGGGGTGCAGGCGATCCGCGACGGCAGGGACCTGGAGGTCGTGGTCAGCGTGGAGATCCCCGAGCTGATCCGTTCCCGGGTGCGCAGCATCCGGGCGCTGCAGGCGGCGACCCCGCGGATCCTGCTCGACGAGTGCTGCGGCATCGAACTCGCCGATTCGACGATGTCGTTCGCCGAGGTGTCGCGGCTCGCGGCCGAATCCGGCGACCAGGTGTCGCTGGCCGTGCTGGTGTGCGGGTCGACGCCGGGCCTGCGGGACCTGCGCCAGGCCGCCCTGGCCTTCCCGGCCGACTCGGCGGTGATCGCGATCGTCTGTGACGAGCGCGCGCACCCGGCGATGCGCCGGTTCGGGCCGCTCACCGTGCTGACCATCGGCCTGCTGGAGGACCTCACCCAACTGCTGCTGCGGGGGGTGCAGTCGTGAAGGGCGTCAGGCCGCCGCGCGCCGCCCGTCCGCGCGCCACCCGGGTCGCCCGGGGAAGCTTCGGAGGGCAGGAGGTGGTCGCGGCCGGTTTCGTGCTGGCGATGGTCGCGGTCGCAGCGGTCGCGGCCTGGCCGATCTACGCCTCGCCCGCCTACCTTGTCACGGTCGGCACCGCGACCCTGGGCGGGACGGCCATCGCGGTGCTGGCCCACTGGCGGGGCTGGCGTGCCGGCGCCGTGGTCGCGGCCGTGGCCGGCCTTCTCGTCGTGATCGGACTGACGGTCGCCGTCCCGATCTGGTCGGTGGGCCCGGCGCGGGCCATCGCCGGCTTCGGCACCGGGCTGGTGACGGCGTGGAAGGACCTCGTCACGGTCGACCTGCCGGTCGGCGGCTACCGCAACCTGCTGGTGCCCGCCCTGGTGGTCTTCGCCGTCGGCACCCTCGCGGCCCTGCTGCTGGCCTGGCGGCACAGCCGCGTCCACGTGCTCGCGGTGCCGGTACTGCTCGCGGCGCAGTGGTTCGGGCTCGGCTTCGGCGCCGACGCCGCGACGGCGCCAGTCACGGTTCTCGGAGTGCCGGTGGCCGCCCCACGGGAGGCCGTCCTGGGCGCGCTCGGCCTCGTACTCGGGCTCGGCATGCTCGCCTGGCGCGCTCGCCAGGAGCGGGCCGCGGCGCTGGGCCGGGCGGCCGACGCGACCGGGGTGCGGCTCGTCCGCCGTCCGACGGGAGCCGGGGCGCGTTCACTCGCCCTGGCGCTGGGGATGGTGACCATCGCGGTGGGTGCCGGCGTGGTGCTCACCCCCCTGGTGGCCGCCGGGTCGACCCGGGAGGTGCTGCGCTCGGCGACCGGGCCCGACCTCCGGCTGGCCGCCGAGGTGAGCCCGCTGGCGGGGTACCGCGCCTGGTTCACCGACGCCAGCT